>NZ_JPUW01000033.1:0-28600 GCF_000743635.1 Lysinibacillus sp. BF-4
CTAAGGAGGGGGCATTATTTTCCTTAGCAAAATCGGATAAAACAAAGTCAGCGTATGAAATTGAAGTACGTAATTTATCGCATTATAATTTCCCAGATGAGATATGGGATGATTTGAAACAGATTTTAAAAGAAGAAGCGGACGATTTAATTCATATTACGTAAAACTCACTGAAATACCAGTGAGTTTTCTTATATAAACCGTGGCTTCGTGCTAAACTAAATGTACATACTGGCATTTATAATTGGAGGATTTTTTAATGAAGAAAAAACTAGGATTAGTATACGGTGGCAAATCAGCAGAGCATGAGGTGTCGCTATCAACAGCACTTGCAGTTATTGGTGCAATTGATTTTACTAAATATGAAGTAACCCCTATTTTTATTACGAAACAAGGCGAATGGCGCTGTGGTAATGCAGTAAGTGAGCCATTAACAACAATCGAGAGCCTGCGCCTAGCAGGAGAAGACAAACCGCATGATGTGATGTCATTTTTAGTAAATGAAGCAAATGAATTACGTGAGTTTGATGTGATTTTCCCATTATTACATGGTACAAACGGTGAAGACGGTACAGTACAGGGCTTTTTTGAGGTACTTAATTTACCTTACGTTGGTAATAATGTCCTTGGCTCGTCAACAGGTATGGACAAAGTAGTAATGAAGCAATTATTTGAGATGGCTGGACTTCCTCAATTGCCTTACGTTCACTTCATTAACGCTGAATGGCAAGAAAATCAAGAAGTTATTTTACAACAATGTGAAGATAAACTTGCTTACCCAATGTATGTAAAGCCAGCTAACCTTGGTTCAAGTGTTGGGATTAGCAAAGCCGAAACACGCGAAGAATTAACAGAGGCTATTGCAGTTGCGTTAAAATATGATCGTAAAATTGTTATTGAACAAGGTGTTGTAGCGCGTGAGATTGAGCTTGCTGTATTAGGTAATGACATAGCACAAGTTTCAGTAGCAGGTGAAATTAAAGCAGTATCTGATTTTTATGATTATGAATCAAAATACGCAGACGGCTCAACAGAGCTAATTATTCCAGCAGAGATTTCAAACGCGACATTACTATCGCTTCAAACAATGGCTAAGAAAGCATTTAAAGCGATTGATGGTAGCGGTTTAGTGCGTGCTGACTTTTTTGTGACGGCTGATGATACTATCTATATTAATGAGGTAAATACGCTACCTGGTTTTACACCAGTGAGTATGTATCCACTGCTATGGCAAAAAACAGATGTAGCATACAGTGATTTAATTGACCGTTTAATTGAGCTAGGCTTAGAGCGCCATGCGCAAAAGCAAAAACTCCAATTTAATTTATAAAAGAGGTAGAGCAAATGAAACGAACAGTAAAACAATTAGCTGATTGGCTACAAGTAACACAGGTTCAGCAGCCAGAGGTTGAAGTTACAGGTGTAACAATTGATACGCGCACAGTTAAGGCGGGTGACTTATTTGTACCGTTTCGTGGTGAGCGCTCAAACGGGCATGACTATGTACAACAAGCTATCGAGGCGGGGGCAGCCGCTGTGTTGTGGCAGGCAGATGAGCCTAATCCACCAACAGATGTACCATTAATTATTGTAGAGGATACAGAACTAGCATTACAGGAGCTAGCACGTCAGTACCGTACAGAGCATCAAGCAACCTTTATTGGTATTACAGGCTCTAATGGTAAAACATCTTCAAAGGATATTGTAGCGGGCTTACTAGCGCCATATTTTAAAGTGCAAAAGACACAAGGTAACTTTAATAATCAGCTTGGGCTTCCGATTACTGTACTAAATTTGGATGAGGATGCTGAGGTAGCTGTACTTGAAATGGGTATGAGCGGTTTTGGCGAAATTGCGTTTTTAACAAAGCTAGCACGCCCACATATCGCAATCATTACTAATATTGGCGAAGCACATATGCAGGACCTTGGCTCACGTGAAGGTATTGCGAAAGCAAAGTTTGAAATTAGTGAGGGCTTAGTACCAAACGGTATTTTATTTTATGATGGGGATGAGCCATTACTACAGGCGCTTATTACAGAGCAATTGAATACAAAAGCCTTTGGTATGCAAGCAACAAATGATTTATACGCGACGGATATTTTAGCAACTGAAGCGGGTAGTGAGTTTACTGTGCATGGTGTGATAGATGAGCATGTGAGTATTTCTGTACTGGGTGAGCATCAAGTGAAAAATGCGTTAGGTGCAATGCTTGTTGCGCAACATATTGGCTTAACACCAGCGCAAATTAAGCAATCACTAGCACAGGTGACGTTAACAGATATGCGTATGCAATTAGTGCCAAAAGGTGATGTATTATTTATTAATGATGCATACAACGCGGCACCAACCTCTGTATGTGCGGCAATTGAGTTTATGAAGACAACTACTATTCGACCTAAAAAATGGCTAGTGCTTGGAGATATGTTAGAGCTTGGGCCAAATGAGTTAGCTTACCATGCAGAGTTGGCGGATGTTATTGATCCAGCACATATCGAAACAGTGCTATTATATGGGCCACGTATGCGTGTACTATATGAAGAGCTAGCTCATAAATTTAGTGATGCTAATTTATATTATGCTGCTGAAGATATTTCGGCACTAGCTAATATTATTGAGCAGAGTGCAACAAATGAAACGTTGCTATTAATTAAAGGCTCCCGTGGCATGAAACTTGAACGATTAATTTAAACGACAGCGTTACTACTAATATGTAGTAGCGCTTTTTTTAGGAGGTAGGGCAGTGACGACTGGTATTTTGTATTTGCATGGTTTTTCAGGTGGGACGTATGAGATTGCGCCACTACAAAATTATTTAGCACAGTATGACTATGCTACCAAAGCACCTACATTAACGGGGCATGGCGAAGTATTAGATTTACGTCGGTGCAAGGCAGAGCATTGGCTAAAAGATGCTGAGCTTAGTTATCGTAAACTCGCAAAGCGTGTGGATGATGTAATTGTAGTAGGGTTTTCGATGGGGGGTGTGCTGGCGCTATATTTGGCACAGCGCTACCCAGTAAAAAAATTAGTATTACTTAGTGCGGCGCTTAATTATATTGAGCCTAAACAATTAGTGAAGGATGTTGCCATATTTGCGACAGCTGGCTATCAAGTAAAAATGAATCCGACTTTTCAACGCTATGCTTTTAAATTTGGAAAAGTACCACTTAGCGCAGCACTTGCGTTTACACGCGTTGTACAATTGACAGCACCCTACGTCAAAAATATTACGGTACCAACGCTCATTGTGCAGGGGCAACTCGATGGTATGGTACCGTATACAACAGCAAATAAAATTTATACAACGCTTGCGTCATATGACAAACGCCTGTATTTTTCACCAAATGGTAAGCATCATATTTGTTTTAGTGATGATTGCGAAAAGTGGTTTGCAAAAGTTGCTCAGTTTGTCAATGATAAAAGTCTGATAATTAAGAATGAGGCGTAACCATTGCATGCGTTGCTTATGCGTGATAGACTAATGAAAGCAATGGATACATTTTGTGCGAAGGCTCTTCAACAATCTTGTGAAGAGTGCTTTTTTTTGAACTAACGGTTATATTCTAAAGAATACAACCGCTCGGCAACGACCGGGCTTTCCCTTTCATGAACAAGAAAGCTTTACTAGCTATTAGTAAAGAGACATATTAGTGACGGAAACGTTCCAAATAGATCGGCTCGAGTTTGCCATCATTCATCTGAAAATGTAACCATTTGTCAACTTATAAGCAAAAAGGAGAATGAAGAGTTTGACAAATTTTTCAGAATTAAATGTAAGTGAATCAACATTACGCTCACTTAAGCGTATGGGATTCGAAGAAGCAACACCTATTCAAGAAGGTACAATTCGTTTTGGTATGGAAGGTCGCGACATTATTGGCCAGGCACAAACTGGTACAGGTAAAACAGCGGCATTCGGTATCCCTCTAATTGAGAAAATTGACCCAAAAAACCCTGCAATCCAGGCGTTAATTATTGCCCCTACACGTGAGTTAGCAATCCAAGTATCAGAAGAACTTTACAAATTAGGTTACGATAAACGCGTTAAATTATTGTCTGTATATGGTGGACAAGAAATCGGACGTCAAATCCGTGCGCTTAAAAATAAGCCACAAATTATCGTAGGTACACCAGGTCGTATCATTGACCATATTAACCGTCGTACGTTAAAGCTTAATGAAGTACAAACACTTGTACTTGATGAAGCAGACGAAATGTTAAACATGGGCTTCATTGATGATATTAACTCGATTTTAGAGCACGTACCAGCAGAGCGCCAAACATTATTATTCTCAGCAACTATGCCAGGACCAATCCGCAAAATCGCTGAAGAATTTATGAAAGATCCTGAAATCGTTAAGATTAAATCAAAAGAAATGACAGTCGAAAACATCGACCAATATTTCGTTAAAGCGCAAGAGCGTGAAAAATTTGATGTCTTAGCTCGTCTTTTAAACGTTCACCAACCAGAATTAGCTATCATCTTCGGTCGTACAAAACGCCGCGTTGATGAAGTAGCACAAGCATTATCAATTCGTGGTTACCTTGCAGAAGGTATTCATGGTGACTTAAGCCAAGCGAAACGTATTTCTGTACTACGTCAATTTAAAGAAAATAAAATTGACATCTTAGTAGCAACAGACGTAGCTGCGCGTGGTTTAGATATTTCAGGCGTAACACATGTTTATAACTTTGATATTCCACAAGATCCTGAGTCTTACGTTCACCGTATCGGACGTACAGGTCGTGCTGGTAAATCAGGTTTAGCGGTAACATTCGTAACACCACGTGAAATGGGTTACCTACGTATCGTTGAAGAAACAACTAAAAAGCGTATGACACCTCTACGTCCACCATCATCAAGTGAGGCCCTTGTTGGTCAACAACGCTTATCGATGGAAACATTAGTAGAAATCGTACAAAAAAATAATTTAGATGACTACCGTACATTAGCATCTGAATTATTAGAAGAACACAATGCAACTGACTTAGTAGCAGCAGCATTACGTTCATTAACAAAAGAACCAAGTGACTCACCAATCCAAATCACTGAAGAACGTCCATTACCAATGCGTGGAAATCGCAGCGGTGGCGGTGGCGGTCGCGGTGGTAACCGTAGCGGTGGTGGCGGCGGTAATCGTTACCGTGGCAACCGTAGCGGTGGCGGCGGTCAAGGTGGCGGCGGTCAAGGTGGCGGTCGTCGTGAAGGCGGACGTGATCGTAACCGTAGTAGCCAAGGTGGCGGAGAACAACGTCGCGAAGGTGGTCAAGGCGGAGGCCGTCGTGACGGCAATCGTCGTCCACGTCGTCGTGAAGAACAATAATAACAGTACTAGCCGTTCCTTTAGGGGAGCGGCTTTTTTTGAAACATTTTATAGTATAAGCCGTAAATAAAACAGGAGGCGATTAGACTTGAGAAGTAAACCGAAGCATAAAATATCGCGTAGAGGTTTAACAGTGTGGCGTTTATATGGTGTAATCCAAACTGTTATTCTTGCAATTGCTGCAGGTGTAGTAGATTATTTAGCGCTACGCTTTGAGTGGCCGATATGGAGTCATTTTATTGGCTGGGGATTAGTGGTACTAAGTATTCTATTTTCAACGATTGTATTTCCTAAGGTGCGTTGGGAGCGCTGGCGTTATGAGGTACGTGAGCATGAGATTGAAGTACAGCATGGCTTGTTTATTGTAAAGCGTACTATCATCCCAATGGTACGTGTACAGCATGTTGATACTACGCAAGGACCTATTTTAAAAAAATATGATTTAGGTAATATTTCGATTTCAACAGCGGCAACAACACATGTAATTCCTGCGCTTAATATGGATGAGGCCGACGAAATGCGCGCGCGCATCTCGGACTTAGCAAGGGTGGCGGAAGATGATGTCTGAGATTATGTATAAAAAACTACCCTTTGCCTCGGTAGTCATTGATGCGGCAGCAACCTTTCGGGCGTTTCTTGTACCATTAATGATTATGCTCGTTGCTAATTTTTCAAAATTTACATTAGATTTTTCAAGTCCAGGCTTTTGGAGCTCACTCGCTTTAATTGGTTTTTGGAGTATTGTTATTTTATTTTCTTTATTTTTTAGTATTATTCGTTGGTGGACTTATTATTACTGGTTTGAAGATGCTGAACTTCGTGTGAAGTATGGTTTATTTATTAAAAAGAAGCGTTATATTCCATTTGAACGCATTCAAACATTAAATTACCATGAGGGAATCTTTCATCGTCTATTTGGCTTAGTAAAAGTAGAAGTCGAAACAGCAGGTAGCTCTGAGGGCAAAGCGGAAGTTGTATTAACTGCTCTAACTCGTGAAGCAGCTAATCAAATCGAAGCGGAGATGCGTAAGGCTAAACAACAGCCAACTGAACAACAAGTAGAGGAACTAGCTCCAGTAGCAGAAGTTACAGCAATGTATAAGATGTCAACAAAAGACCTGCTGGTTTTAGCTTCGACATCAGGTGGTATAGGTGTTGTTATTTCGGGTTTACTAGCAGTGCTCAGTCAAGTTTCGGACATTATTCCGTACGAAAAAATTTACGGAGAGCTTGCGACACTTGCGAAATACGGTGTGCTGTTAATTAGTTTAGTAGTACTGGCTGTATTTGTTGTGGGGTGGATTGCGTCAGTTCTATTAACCTACTTAAAATATTACAGCTTTACAGTAGTAGTACAAGAAGAAAATCTTGTGATTACTCGTGGTTTACTTGAAAAGAAACGTGTTACGATTCCATTAAAGCGCGTACAAGCTATAAAAATTGTGGAAAATCCATTTCGTCAACTGTTTAAATACGCTACGGTAAGTGTAGAGAGTGCAGGAAGTAATAGTGGTGAGGACTCGATGGTAATCTTTCCTCTAATTAAGCGCTCCAAGCTACAGGGACCACTTACTGAACTGTTTCCCCATTATGAATGGCATCAGCAATGGATTGCGTCACCTAAACGCTCACGTCCTTTCTTTTATCGCATTGATTTTATCTGGCTTGTGCCATTGATTGCAGCACTGAGCTATTTCTTGTTGCCATGGGGGCTATTATCTTTACTGCTAGTACCATTGACAATTGCGTTAGGCATTTGGCAACATCGTACGGCAGCTTATGCAATTGATGATAAGCAGTTAACGCTTCGTTATCGTATTTTTAGCCGCGTGACTTTTTTTGCTGAGAAGCATCGTATTCAATCAATAACAGCGAGTCAGTCTTATTTTAAGCAACGCAAAAATGTGTCGGATGTGCGTGTGCATGTAATGTCAGGTGCTACTGGTGCTACGGCTACTGTAACAGCACTTGAAGCAAAAGATGTAAATCATATCCTGACATGGTATGAGCATAAAAAAGAGGTATAATAAAAAAATCATCATTTCCGCAAGTAAAGGGAGATGATGATTTTTTTGCTATTATAAGCGAGCACGCCATTTATTTACGCGTTTTGGATATAAATAAATTAAGCCTAAAAGAAATCCACCAGCTAAGCCGCCAAGGTGAGCAGCAGCATTAATATTGGGCTGGATAAATGTCATTACAACACTAACTAAAATTAGTGGTAAAATTAATTGACGCAATTCTGGCATCATTTTGCGTGTGTAGTAAATGAGTGCTGCATATGCGCCCATAATACCAAATATTGCGCCACTTGCACCCACACTTAAATAATGTGCGTCATAAATGATAAATGTGGCAATATTACCAATCAGTCCTGCGCTTAGGAAAATAGTTAAGAAGCGTAGCTTGCCCATTAATAGCTCAAGCTCAGGTCCGAATAAAAATAGCCAAAACATATTCATTAGCACGTGCATAAAGTCAGCGTGTAAAAACATGCTAGTTAGAACGCGCCAGTATTGCCCCTCGGCGATAGCTAAATTATATTGTGCACCTAAAGCAAAAATAATATCGCCGTACGTTGGAATGAAGCGTGTTAAATAAATAATGATATTTAGCGCAATTAATATAGAGGCCACAGGGTAAAGAGTTGTGTATTCTTTAAAGTTTTCTGTACGTTTAAACATTTTTATTCACCTCAAGTTCGTTACTACATTATACACAGGTTTGAACTTAGAGTACAAAGGAGATTGCTATGATTAAGGGAATTGGCTTAGATATCGTAGAGTTACCACGCATCAAGCAAATTATTGAGCGCACACCACGCTTTGTAAATCGAATTTTAACAGAGCGTGAAAGAGCGATTTATGAGCAATTAGCACCACATCGAAAATTGGAATTTTTAGGTGGTCGATTTGCTGCGAAAGAGGCCTATGCTAAGGCTTTAGGAACGGGTATTGGCGGAGAGTGTGAGCTTCAAGACATAGCGATTTTGCCAAATGAACTAGGTGCACCCAAGCTATACTTTAAAAATGAGTTAACTAATGATTTTATTTCTATAACGCATACAGAACAGTATGCAGCAGCACAAGTAATTATCCTAGTTTAAGCATAATATTTCGCTACAAATGTGAAAAAACAAAACACATTGTCGATATATATAATAGAACAAAATAAAAGTTGGTTATGTTTTATTGTATGGAATCAGGGTAGTTTATGTTTAGGCTAGCTGAGAGAGGGAAAAAAATGAGCTCAGTACAATATTATAGACCAACCAAAATTAATATAAATTTAAAGGCTATTCAACAAAATATTCGTAATCTACAACAACACTTAACTGACAATGTTGAAATCATTGCAGTTGTCAAAGCTAATGCGTATGGTCATGGCGACGTTGAGGTAGCGCGTACCGCTTTGCAAGAGGGTGCAACTACATTAGCTGTCGCAACATTTGAAGAAGCGCTACATATGAGAAAACATTTTAAGAGTGCTCCAATTCTTGTAATGGGTATTGTGTTACCGCAATTTGTAAATGATGCAATTACAAATGATATAACACTTACTGCACCATCTTTACAATGGTTAGAGCAAGTAATGATGCATAGAAGTTCAGGCGATATTCGTGTTCATTTAAAGATTGATAGTGGTATGGGCAGGATAGGTATTAGAGATGAAGAAGAGATGAAGGCAGTTGCTGCGTTTATTCAATGTGAGGACATTGAGGTAGACGGCATTTTTACACATTTTGCTACAGCTGATGAGCAGGATGAAGCATATTTTTTACAGCAAGCCAAAGCATTTAACACTATGGTGGCATTTTTGCCCAATAAGCCTAGATTAATACATGCAGCAAATACGGCTACAGCCCTAATTAAATCGCAGGCATATCAATTTAATGCGGTGCGCTATGGCATAGCTATGTATGGTTTAGCTGCCTCACCTTATGTCGAAGCATGTGCTCCGTTTGCTCTTGAGCCAGCACTTTCTTTACATTCAGCGTTAACGCATGTAAAGCAAATTGAGGCGGGTGATCACATTGGGTATGGAGCTACCTTTATTGCCAAAAAACGTATGTTTATAGGTACTTTACCAATAGGCTATGCGGATGGTTTATTAAGAGGGCTAGCTGGACAGGAAGTATTGATTGATGGTCAGCGTATGCCAATTGTAGGTAAGATTTGTATGGACCAATGTATGGTCGCAATGAACAAAAATTATCCAATAGGTGAGCCTGTTACGCTGATAGGCACACAACAAAATACTACTATCAATATAGATGAATGGGCCGAAAGACTAAATACTATAAATTATGAGATTCCATGTACGCTCTCCTACAGAGTGCCTAGAATACACAAAAACGATTAAAAATAAGAAAAAAAGCGCGAATAATAGTATTTTCGACAGATAAACGACTTATTCGAGCCTTTAAATTGCTATGTAAAAATGGTAAAATGTACTTAATCAATTTTGCAACTTTAAAAGTTAGTTGTGATTGGAGGTACGTTTTTGTGTGTGCGAAGCTATTTGATTGTATTAAACATCGTCAAGGAGATTTAATGAGCTGTACCAAAAATGGGACTCATCCGTCAACTAGCCACCGTTCATATTATGAAGTAATGGCTAAAGGTTATAGGGAAATGTCTAGTATTAACCTGAAATTAGCGACAGAGTGTTTTACGATAGAATACGAAGCAGAAAGTATTGTTGCACGAGCCGTGAGCGGAGGTTAACAATTTTGAATATAAAACGTGGTGATGTGTATTTTGCAGATTTATCACCTGTGGTCGGATCTGAACAAGGAGGAACACGACCAGTTCTAATCATTCAAAATGACATTGGGAATCGTTTTAGTCCTACAGTAATTGTTGCGGCAGTTACTGCGAAGATTGCAAAAGCAAAATTTCCAACACATGTAGAAATCAGTGCTAAGGAGTATGGATTCGAACGTGATTCGGTAATTTTGCTAGAGCAAATTCGGACGATTGACAAGTCGCGCTTAACAGATAAAATTACGCGTCTGGATAAGCCGCTAATGCGAAAAGTAGATGCAGCATTGATGATTAGTTTGGGGTTAGTCGATTTATAACATACATACAGCTTTAAGCATCGGAATTCACTTTACCAATAGTGACCGATGCTTTTTTAGTACCGAAAGTTAGCCTTTCGTCGTATGATTAAGGGAAAGTAAAAAAGTGAGGTAATAACATGATGAACGAGCAATTTTTTATGGTTTTACGTGATAATCGGAAAGAAATTATAGCAAACACTATTGAGCAATTAAGTTTAGGGACAGAATATGTGCCTAAAGAGGTATTAAAGGATAGTCAATTAAAACCGATTATTGTAGAAGTATTAGATTTAATTGAGTTGGTAGATGAACAGCAAGAGCAACGCTTGCAGACTTTCTTCCGAGGTAGCAAACGATTAACGTGGTCAATTGCAACTGTTTTGCATATTTTTGACTGTATTGGATTAAGTGTGTATCAACTTATAGATGAATTAGCTATTATTGAAGATATGACCAAGGAGGAGCAATTAATCGCCTTAGAAAAGCGTGTAATACCTTTGCGTAATCGATTTGTGCAACTTCATGTTGATATGTGGGAAAACACTTTAGAGATTCAACGATTAGCACTAAAAGAACTAACTGCGCCATTAATTCCTATCTTCGAAAAAATTTCAGTAATGCCCTTAGTAGGTACAATTGATACAGAACGTGCTAAATTAATTATAGAGAATTTATTACACGGTGCTGTAGCGCATCGTAGTGAAGTAGTGTTAATTGATATTACAGCAGTACCAGTTGTTGATACGATGGTAGCGCATTACATGATGCAAGCTGTTGAAGCATTACGCTTAGTCGGTACACGTAGTATGTTAGTGGGGATTCGTCCAGAAATTGCGCAAACAATCGTTAACTTAGGCGTGCAGATGCATGACTTCGAAACAGAAAGTACATTACAACGCGGGGTAGAAAAAGCGTTACGAAGCATTAATCGAAAAATTATTGAGGTGAAAGATTCATGAGCTTAAAAGTACCTATTTTAAAATTGTATGATTGCTTGATTGTGTCAATCCAATGGGAATTAGATGATCACATGGCTATGATGTTTCAAGAGGATTTGTTAAGTAAGTTATATGAAACAGGTGCTAGGGGCGTTGTATTAGATTTAACATTTGTAGACTTTATGGATTCATATATCGCCAAAGTTATAGGGGATGCTATCAACATGGCTACTTTGATGGGAGCTAAGCTTGTACTCACAGGAATTCAGCCTCCTGTTGCGATTACGCTTGTTGAACTAGGTATTAGCTTAAATGCTAGCTCTACAGCACTAGACTTAGAAAAAGGCTTAGAACAGCTCCAAAGAGAACTGGGGGGTTAAGTATGTCACAACAAACGTCAGTGGAAATTGTTACGGAGTGGGACATCGTTGCAGCGCGTCAGTTAGGACGTAACGAAGCAAAGGAAATAGGCTTTGGTACAGTTGACCAAGCACGTATCACAACGGCGATTAGTGAGTTAGCGCGTAATATTTATTTATATGCGCGAGTAGGGCGTGTAGATATTGAGCGTCTTTACGAAGATGGACGTAAAGGTATTTCAATTGTAGCGAGTGATAAGGGCGCTGGGATTGAAGATGTGCGTAAAGTATTAGAGGATGGCTACTCAACGTCTGGTGGTTTGGGCGCGGGTTTACCAGGAGTAAAACGTTTAATGGATAGTATGGATATTGTCTCAAAGAGCGGTGAAGGTACTACAATTACTATCACTAAATGGTTGCGATAAGGTGTGAATGAAATGGAAGATTTAGAACGTGAGTATCACAAAATTTTATCTGATTATGTGAAGGATCAAAATGAGCGGAATTTATATATCGGACAAAACTTTGTGCGACAACTAATACGACGTAATGTAGCGCCAGAAGATGTAGTTAGTTTACATAAAGAGGCGGTAGAGTCGATTTTTCCTGAGGAAATCGAGGGCTTACGTACGGCTTACGACTTTTTAATCGAAATGATGGTACATTACGGTATGGCCTTACGTGAGCATCAAAGCCTTGTACAAAAGCAAGCGGAGTTACAAATTGAAATGAACATTGCTGCTAATGTACAGAAGACCATGCTACAAACAAAGATGCCTAATAGTAATGAAATAGAGATTGGAATGTTATCGACGCCATTAAAAACGGTTAATGGTGACTACGTTCATTTTATAGATGACGAAAACTATGTGGGCGTTGCTGTGACAGATGTTGTAGGCAAGGGAGTTCCTGCAGCACTATGTATGTCGATGGTAAAGTATGGTCTAGAGACGATGCGTGAGTCAGGACATATTCCTTCGAGAGTATTAGCTGTATTAAATCGTATTGTTGAGCAGAATGTTGATGACAGTATGTTTATCTCCATGTTCTATGGTTGTTATGTACTTGAAGAAAATAAATTTTACTATGGTTCTGCAGGGCATGAACCAGCCTTTTTGTATCGTGCTAAGGAAGATAAGTTTCACGATTTAGAGGCTAATGGTATGTTGCTAGGTATTATTCCGACGGCACGCTATATTGATAATGAAGTGGTGTTAGAGAAGGACGATATGATCGTCATTGTTACGGATGGTGTGACAGAGTTTAGAGAAGACGACACAATTGACGAGCGTGGTGTAGTGGCATCTCTTATAAATGATGTGAAGCATTTAGCACCTCAACAAATTTGTGAGTATCTATATCAAAAGCTCGAAGAAATGCACGAGTTTAATTTAAAAGACGACTTCACAGTTGTTGTAATTAAAAAGAATTAATGTTTAATCATAAAACATTGAGGGTAGAGAACATTAATTTGATTGGATGTAATTACAGAGGGGGTTTATATACATGGATATGAAAGTATATTTTAAAGAAGACGGTGACATTTTACGTGGGTTCGTTGAAGGTGAGATTGACGCGTACACAGCGCCACAGTTGCGTGAAGGCTTAGATGCAGCAGAAGTGACAGAAGGTACGCAAATCGAAGTGGATTTAACACATGTAAATTATATCGATAGTACAGGGTTAGGTGTTTTTGTGGCCTTTTATAAACGTGTACAACGTGAGGGCGGAGATGTACGCCTTGTTGGGCTGTCTGAGCGTATTCAACGTTTGTTTGAGATTACAGGTTTAAGTGAGCTTATGAATATCCAAGGTGAGAAGAAGGTGGAATTAAGCTAATGACAAAACAATTTGATTATGTGGAAATGAAGTTTCCTGCCAAATCGCAATATGTAAGTGTTGTACGCTTAGCTGTTTCGAGCCTAGCGAGCCGCATTGGGTTTTCTTATGATGATATAGAAGATTTAAAAATTGCTATTAGCGAAGCTGTAACCAATGTTGTGCATCATGCATATGAAGGTGCTGGTGAAATGGTTATTGGTTGTGCTTTATACGAAGATAAAATCGAATTAATGATTTCGGATTATGGCTCAAGCTTTGAATATGAAAAAGTGAAGGCTACCGTAGGCCCTTATCATAATGAGCAGTCCATTGAAAACTTACGTGAAGGCGGATTAGGTTTATACTTAATGGACGCGCTAATGGACGAGGTATTACTGGCAAACAACGATAGTGGGGTAACAGTCTTTATGACGAAGTATGTCGCTAGAGAGCAGGTGGATGAGGTTGCCGAAAAAGTCACAACACAATAAGAGAGCTTCTAAGGAGCAAGTATTTGAGTGGATTGTGCAATATCAAGAGAATGAAGATCAAGAAGCTCAAACTAACTTAGTGTTAAATTATCAATACTTAGTAGATTCGATTGCGCGTAAATACTCTAGCAACTACTCTAATTTAGAAGATATGAAGCAAGTAGGTATGCTGGGGTTATTGGGTGCTATTCGACGATTTGATGTGGATTTCGGTCGCACGTTTGAGGCGTTTGCTGTGCCAACAATTGTTGGTGAGATTAAACGCTTCCTGCGTGATAAAACATGGGATGTACATGTACCACGTCGTATTAAGGAGCTTGGTCCACGTATTAAAGCAACAGTAGAGGCGTTAACTACTGAGCTTCAACGTTCGCCAAGCATTACCGAAATTGCTGAGCGCCTAGAAGTTACAGATGAAGAAGTACTTGAAGCAATGGAAATGGGACGTAGCTACCAAGCGTTATCAATGGATCATTCGATTGAGTCTGACTCAGATGGTAGCTCCATTACGCTGTTTGATGTCATTGGTCGAACAGACGAAGAGTATGAGAAGACCAATAAGCGTATGATTGTAGCTGAAGCGATGTCGGTATTAACCGAGCGTGAGAAGCAAATCATTCAGTTAACGTACTTGGAGCAGTTGAGTCAAAAAGAAGCGGGAGAACGTTTAGGTATTTCGCAGATGCATGTTTCACGTTTACAACGTAAAGCAATTAAAAAGCTACAAGATGCCATTTTAGTAGAGGACAGTGTATCTACATGACAACGATTTCAAGTGCGGTGTATCGAGCCGCGAAGCAACACGGCACAATAGCTGGTGATGCTTATTTCGAAAAACATGATGATGATTATTATATATGTAGCATTGCAGATGGTTTAGGCAGTGGCGAAATGGCGCAACAGTCAGCAGCTGTAATGCCCATTATTATTGAGCAATATGGTGATGAGTCCGTTGAGCGCCTTATGCAACGCTGTAATGCAGCGTTAAAAGGCAAGCGTGGTGCTGCAATTGCGATTGCTAAAGTGCATTACGCTACCCAACAAATTGAGTATAGCTCAATTGGTAATGTACAAATGTATATGGTCAATGAAAACGATAAATTAATTTATCCAATCCCACAGGCAGGTTTTTTATCGGGCAGACGTCAAGTTGTTAAAACAGATCGTATTAGCTATCAGGCAGTGAGTCGGTTCTTTATGCACTCCGATGGTATTACGATACGTCGTCCTGGTGAGCTGTTAAAAAATAATAGCTCTGCAGATGCTATTATTCAAGCCGTTATTCCGACAGTTGATTTTAAAGATGATGCAACAATGATTGCTGTTGAATTAACATAAGCTACCTCAGTAGGTTTTCCTTACTAAGGTAGCTTATTTTTATTGTAAAATAGAGCATGGAAAGGTAGTGATTAAGGTGGAAGAAAAAATGATTAAACATGTAGCTGAACAAGTTAAGGTAACACCAAAGCAAGTAAAAACAGTAATTGAACTTTTGCAAGATGGTAATACAGTTCCCTTTATTGCACGTTACCGAAAAGAGGCTACGCATTCATTAGATGAAGTAGAAATTAAAGCAATTGAAGACCGCTACCATTATGCTGTGCAATTGCAAGAGCGTAAGGATGAGGTGCTACGTTTAATCGAGGAACAAGGTAAACTAACGGAGCAACTGACAAAGGACATTACGGCAGCTACTGTTTTACAGCGTGTAGAGGATTTATACCGCCCATTTAAGCAAAAGCGTCGTACAAAAGCAACAATGGCTAAGGAAAAAGGTTTAGAGCCATTAGCAAGTGCATTGTTACGCTTTACCCCTATGTCTTTACAAGAGTTATATAAGCAACATCCTGCAACAGAGTTACTTACGCAGGAAGAAGCATTCGCAGGTGCGCGTGACATTTTAGCGGAGAATTTTGCAGACGATGCAAGTATCCGTGAAAAAATTCGTGAGTTAGGGCGTAAGCGTGGCATCATCGAAACAACAGTAAAGAAGGGTGACAAAGATGAGCAACGTGTCTTTGAAATGTATTACGACTACACTGAACCCGTGCATGCGATTGTACCGCACCGTATTTTAGCACTTAACCGTGGAGAGAAAGAGAATGTGTTGCGTGTAGGTATTACGCTACCAGAAGATGTTGTAATGCGTGCAATGTATACAAGATGGATTCCTGCAACAGGTAATTCGCCATCGATTGCAGAAGTTAAGTCAGCAATTGAAGATGCATTTAAGCGATTAATCCACCCTTCTATTGAACGTGAGTTACGTAATGAATTGACAGAAGTCGCTGAGCAACAGGCTATTCATATTTTTTCGGAAAACTTGAGAAGCCTATTATTGCAACCACCAATGAAAAATAAATATGTGTTAGGTGTTGACCCTGCATTCCGTACAGGCTGTAAGTTAGCGGTTGTAGATGAGTTTGGCAAGATGATTGAAATCGGGGTAGTTTACCCGCACCCACCAATGAAAAATAGACGTGGTGAGGCTAAGCAAAAAGTTGAAACGTTGTTAAAGCGCTATCCTATCGAAATTATTGCGATTGGAAATGGTACAGCTTCTCGTGAGACAGAGCAATTTATTGCGGAGATTTTGCAAGAGCAAGATACGACAGCCTCGTATGTCATTGTTAATGAAGCAGGAGCATCGGTTTATTCAGCTTCGCCTGTAGCACGTGAGGAGTTTCCGGATTTACAAGTAGAAGAGCGTAGTGCTGTTTCGATTGCGCGTCGTTTGCAAGATCCGCTGTCGGAGCTTGTAAAGATTGAACCAAAGGCAGTAGGGGTTGGGCAGTATCAGCATGACGTTTCACAAAAGAAATTAGCAGAATCACTAACGTTTATTGTAGAAACAGCTGTTAACCAAGTTGGCGTGGACGTAAATACAGCCTCTGTATCTTTACTTCAGCATGTATCAGGGCTATCAAAAACTGTAGCCGAAAACATCGTGAAAATGCGTGGAGAAAATGGGGCCTATACTTCTCGAGTATCGTTAAAAAAAGTACCACGTTTAGGTGCCAAAACATATGAACAAGCAATTGGTTTCTTGCGTGTTCCAAGTGCTAAAAATCCATTAGATGCAACGGGTATTCACCCTGAGAGTTATCATTTAGCAGAAGCAGTACTACAAGCAGTAGGTATGACTAAAAAAGCACTTGGTACAAAGGAGTTAGATGAAGCGTTAGCAAATGTTCAAGTGGCAACACTTGCTGAACAATTAGCTGTTGGTGAGATTACGCTACAAGATATCGTTACTATTTTACGTAAACCAATGCGCGATCCACGAGATGCCTTTCCACAGCCATTACTAAAAACAAATGTATTAAAAGCAGAAGATTTACAAGTAGGTATGTCATTAGAAGGCACTGTGCGTAATGTTGTAGACTTTGGTGCGTTTGTTGATATTGGTGTAAAACAAGACGGACTTGTGCATATTTCTAAACTACGTAAGTCGCGCGTTAAACACCCATTAGATGTAGTCACACTAGGTGATATTGTTACGGTATGGGTGGAGCAATTAGATTTAGCTAAAAATCGTATTAGTTTAACGATGATTGCGCCGAATGAACAATGAACAATTAACGGCACTTGTTAGGCAGCTTTCCTTAACATTTTTCGCTACGTCTTTTTCCCATCAAGCTTATTTTAATCCACGGTTACGTACAACAGGTGGTCGTTATATGCTAGCAACTCATCATATCGAAGTTAATCCTAAAATATATGAGAATTATGGTGAAGAAGAATTGTCTAATGTTATTAAGCATGAGCTTTGTCATTACCATTTACATTTAGCTAATCTAGGTTACCAACATCGTGATGCGGATTTTAAGCAGCTAGCAAAGCAAGTAGGAGCCCCGCGCTTTTGCCAGCCGCTTACACCACGTGAATACGAGCATAACTATAAGTGTGAAAGCTGTTCTACAAGCTATCAGCGTCAGCGTAAAATAGATACTACACGCTATCGTTGTGGGCGTTGTAAGGGGAAAATAAAGAAAATTGAATAAAGGTATTGACGTTTTTTGAAATGGCATCTATAATAGTAAAAGTCGAGTTAAGAACGACGTACTAGTATTCCGAAGTAGCTCAGTGGTAGAGCAATCGGCTGTTAACCGATCGGTCGTAGGTTCGAGTCCTACCTTCGGAGCCATTTAGGCCCCTTGGTCAAGCGGTTAAGACACCGCCCTTTCACGGCGGTAACACGGGTTCGAATCCCGTAGGGGTCACCATTTTTTCTAAAGAAATGTTTTAAGGTTTTAGGGTTTTTATTATGAGGTCCCGTGGTGTAGCGGTTAACATGCCTGCCTGTCACGCAGGAGATCGCCGGTTCGATCCCGGTCGGGACCGCCATTTTAAAATGATTGGGGTATAGCCAAGTGGTAAGGCAACGGATTTTGATTCCGTCATTCCCTAGGTTCGAGTCCTAGTACCCCAGCCATTTTTTTTGTTTTTATTTAGAGCCATTAGCTCAGTTGGTAGAGCACCTGACTTTTAATCAGGGGGTCGTAGGTTCGAATCCTACATGGCTCACCAGTTTTTTATAATTTATGTTGGTGTTTGTTTTAACATTTTGCGGTCGTGGCGGAATGGCAGACGCGCTAGGTTGAGGGCCTAGTGGGGGAAACCCTGTGGAGGTTCAAGTCCTCTCGGCCGCATCAAATTTATAAACTGGTAATTTTATATTGCGCCCGTAGCTCAATTGGATAGAGTGTCTGACTACGGATCAGAAGGTTAGGGGTTCGACTCCTCTCGGGCGCGCCATTTATGCGGGTGTAGTTTAGTGGTAAAACCTCAGCCTTCCAAGCTGATGATGTGAGTTCGATTCTCATCACCCGCTTATTAAAACCTTATTGCTTAGGCAATAGGGTTTTTTTGTGCGAAAAAAGGGCGCTTAGCCCTTTTTACAAGTGTTTGAGTAATTGAATTAGCTCCTTTATATGTTGTGATGTAGCTTCAACAATTGTTTGGTGGAGTCGCTGTTGTTGTTGTAAGGCATGTTGGAGTTGTTCAATTTCAGCCTCCATACTTTCATCAGCTGTTTTTGTTTTCAGTGCTTGTACAACGTCGAATAAATCAATATGCCCCATAATGCGACCAGCTCCCCACAGTAAACGCTCAGGTGCAGCTTTACAAACATAATTTGTGAAATGATCATAAACATCCCTATCAAAATCGTAAGCCTGCCATGTATTGTCGATTAAGTGAAGGTCATATTGAAGTGCCCCTTTGTAATCACCACGTTGTAATCGCTCAATCGCACGTGTCAGTGCTGCACAATTTGTTAAAGTATGCTCATACGGAAAAATAACCTCATCTTGCCATGTTAACTTAGTAAAGTGTGTTTCCATAAAATAAAAAATCGCGAGCAATTGTGGATTATGCGTTTTATTAAGTGGAGGCAAAGAACGTGTTACCTCGAGTGCCTGTTCTAGTAATGTATGCAAGGCTACGGGCGCTGTTTTGCGCATGGCGATAAGACGGGTGCTAAAATCTACAGGCACAACAGCTAGCTCGTCATAACGTTTAATAAGAGCATCGTATAGTTGTAAATGAAAAAGCATTGCTTGTGGATTGAATGTTGTTTCGTCATCAAATTGCGAATGGTAATGTGTACGAATAAATGATGAGTCTTGAAAATCATTACGCAATGATGGAATACCACCTATAGCAAATGAAAAATCATCAGAGGTCGTAGCAAGTGGTGAGAGCACCTCGATACCTTGCGGATAAACATCACTGCGAGGTATGTGTTCTACAAATTGAGCGAGAAACGTATGCAATTCGTACACAGTACGGATACGATCAGCGGGCATATGTGCAACAGCAGGGAGCTCAAAATTAATATTGGCAAATACCTTACCACGCCAGTCTGGTCGAACCGTTGTGATTTGATTATAAGCACCTACAGACCAATCATAACGGGAATCAATGACACCCCACTCCTCAGCAGCGAGAGCTAAAAAGATAAGTGTTTTTTGTGGGCGGTAGCCAGTAGTGATTAAATTTTTGGCAAGTCCTAACATGAGAGCGATAGCTGCATGGTCGTCTTGAAAGCCACTGAAATAAGAATCATAATGTGCAGAAATCAAAATATAACTATCTTTTTCTTTGCCTTCTATTTTGCCATGATAGTTATATGAAGTGCCATTTGGTTGAACAATTGAGCAGGCATCAAACGAAACGCTCACGCTCGCCGCTGTAGCAAGTTGCTCGCGTAATAAAAGACTGTCGTTTTGTGACATCGAAAATGCGGGCGCGTAAGCAGGTCCACAAATGTCTTGAGCGTTTAAGGCATCTGCATTTACTTGTGAGAAGCCGCCTGATTGTACAGCGATGATAGCGATAGCCCCTTTAAAATGTGCTTGGAGTGCAGGATAGCTAATCCACCAATCGCGGTCTTGATCAATGTCAATTAATACTAACTTGTTTGTAGCATCAATTGTAGCAAAGTCAGTAGCTGTACCGCGTCCACCGTAGATGATGTCGTAGGTTTGGGGCCCATTTGTAACAAAATGTGTTTGATAGCTACCTAAAATAGCGGTATAGGGTTGTCCGGTTGCTGTGGTAAAGGTAAGTTCTGCTTTTTTAAATTCCCATGTATCTAAGGTGAAAGCATCCTTAGTAATTTGAGTTAAGCCGATGCGTTTCATTTCTTCAGCAATCATTGCCCCTGTTTGATGTTCGGCAGTAGAGCCAGCAGTACGATAGCCTAGTTTGTCATTTGTTTTAAAGGTTTCGAGCTTCTTGGTAAAACGGTATGTGTAATCTACATCAAAAGCTTGTAAATTATGCGATTGCATATGAACACCTCCTAGAATTAGTATAACGTAAAAAAAGTTGAAAAAAGCTATTGCAATCCCTTGTGGATATGCTATAATAAATCTTGTCCTTAAGTAAGTGGTCCCGTGGTGTAGCGGTTAACATGCCTGCCTGTCACGCAGGAGATCGCCGGTTCGATCCCGGTCGGGACCGCCATTTAATAGAAACTTCAACCTTTAACCTTGTGTTAAAGGTTTTTTTCTGTTCCTAGCGGGTAAAAGTTAGAAAAGGCTAGGAGGTGCACTATGAAAAAAATCATATTAGGCATACTCATTAGCTCAAGTGTGTTAGTCAGTGGCTGTGGCAATGAATTGCTAGCCATTGAAAGCAGTAATGATTACCGTTGGCAACGCTTTATGAATGATACAGAGTTTGACAAAGTGAGTAATGGCATGAGTTATATGGATGTTGTGCGAACGGCAGGTGGTGCAGGTAAAAAGCAAAAATCTGGCACGTACCTTTGGCATGATGAACTACTTATTACACGAGGCTATGAGCTACAATTTAAAGAAGATAAAGTAATTGATAAAAAAATTGTGGAGCTGCATGGTGCAGTGACAGATGAGGATGATGCGGAGTAAACGTATCATCTTTTTTGATGAAAATAGTGTATCATTAAGAGCAGACAGTAAGGCTTGGGAGTGAAGAAAATGACAGTGATTATAGAGATTGCTTCACCTGAGGAAACCTCAGCGTTAGCAACTAAATTAGCGCAGCTTGTAGCGGCGCAAGATACGATTACTTTAGAGGGCGACTTAGGTGCTGGGAAAACAACCTTTACCCAAGCGTTTGCTAAGGGACTAGGTGTTAAGCGTGTAGTTAACAGTCCAACGTTCACCATTATGAAGCAATATACAGGTCGTCTGCCTTTTAATCATCTAGATGTGTACCGTTTAGCAGATAGTGATGAAGATTTAGGGTGGGACGAGATTTTTTATGGTGATGCGGTCACGGTAGTAGAGTGGGCACACCTTATTGAAGCCGACTTGCCAGCAGAGCGTTTAGCTATTCGTATTGAGCGTACGGGAGATACTGCGCGCCGCTTTACAATTACGGCAATAGGTGAGCGTTATGAGCAATTATGTGAGGAGTTAATACGATGATTTGGTTAGGAATAGATACTGCAAATGCCCCACTATCAGTAGCAGTTGTGAAAGACGGCATTTTAGTAGCAGAGATTACACAAAATAATAAGCTAACACATTCTGTAGGTGCAATGCCTGCGGTAGAAGAAGCGTTAACGCGTGCTAAACTTGTAGTGAAGGATATTGATGCGATTGCTGTTTCGGCAGGTCCAGGCTCTTATACAGGTGTACGCATTGGTGTAACGATTGCTAAAACATTAGCATGGTCGTTACAAAAGCCGCTTGTGTCTGTTTCGAGTTTGCAAGCATTAGCTTATAACGTACCGTATTTTACGGGCGTAATTTGTACGATGATTGATGCGCGTCGCCAACATGTTTATAGTGGCGCTTATCAAGGCGAGGAGGTAGTAATTGAGGACGGCCATTACGCTGTGATTGACTTACTACCAAAGTTACGAGACTTAGGCGTGCCTGTATTATTTGTAGGACGCGATGTTACGATGTATTGGACAATTATTGAAGAAATTATGGGTGATGCGGCAATACGTGCACCATTTACGGTTGACTTGCCTCGTGCGAGTGAAGTGATTCGTTTAGCTATGACAAAGCCGCAAGACACGACTGTTCATACGGTGACACCAACGTACCGACGCATTGCAGAAGCGGAGGCAAACTGGCTGAAGGAGCAAAAGTCGAATGGCAACTAATGTACGCTATCGAAAAATGACACCAGCAGACGTTAAGGCTGTGCATGCGATTGAGGTAGCTGTTTTTGCAGCGCCTTGGACGGAGGAGTCGTTTCATTATGAAATGAATGAAAATCAATATGCGAGCTATGTAGTAGCTGAAGTAGATAACGAGATTATCGGTTTTTGTGGCATGTGGATGGTCTTTGGTGATGTGCAAATCACCAATGTTGCAGTGCTTGAAAAAGCGCGTGGTTTAGGTATTGGCGAAGGTTTAATGCAAACAGCAATGGCTACAGCTAAAGCGCACGCTATGGAAAATATGAGTCTTGAGGTGCGTGTGTCTAATCATGTCGCACAAGGGCTTTACCGCAAACTAGGTTTTCAAGACGGTGGCATACGAAAAGGATATTATACAGATAACCAAGAGGATGCTCTTGTAATGTGGGTGAATTTATAATGGAAAATCAATTAATATTAGCAATTGAAACAAGCTGTGATGAAACCGCAGCAGCAGTAATTAAAAATGGTAACGATATTATTTCAAATGTAGTAGCTTCGCAAATCGAAAGCCATAAGCGCTTTGGTGGTGTAGTGCCTGAAATTGCCTCACGACACCATGTTGAGCAAATTACGATTGTTATTGAAGAAGCGCTACGCGAGGCTAACATCACTGCTGAGGATTTAACAGCAGTCGCTGTAACAGAAGGCCCAGGATTAGTAGGAGCCTTACTGATTGGTATTAATGCAGCGAAAGCTTTTGCCTTTGCACATGGCTTACCTTTAGTAGGTGTGCATCATATCGCAGGGCACATTTATGCAAATGAATTAATGCAACCTATGGTGTTTCCATTGTTAGCACTTGTTGTATCAGGTGGACATACTGAGCTTGTTATTATGAAAGAACACGGTTCATTTGAAGTAATCGGCGAAACACGTGATGATGCTGCAGGCGAGGCGTATGATAAAGTGGCACGTGTGCTAGGTTTACCGTATCCAGGTGGCCCACATATTGACCGCTTAGCTCACGAGGCAACAACAGCAGTCGATTTTCCGCGTGTATGGCTAGAAGAAGGTAGCTATGATTTTAGTTTTAGTGGTTTAAAATCAGCAGTAATTAACTACAAGCATAATGTAGATCAGCGCGGTGGCGAAATTGTACCACAAGAGGTAGCGAAAGGTTTTCAAGATAGTGTAGTTGAGGTCATTACAGCGAAGGCGCTACGTGCGGCGCGTGAATATAAAGTTAAGCAAGTTGTAGCGGCAGGCGGTGTATCAGCCAATAAAGGGCTACGTACGGCACTAGCAGCAGCATTTGAACAAGAAGGTATACCATTTTATGTACCACCTCTATCATTATGTACAGATAATGCGGCCATGATTGGTGCTGCGGCAAGTAAAATGTATGACAGTGGTGTTCGTGGTAATTTAACGATGAATGGTAATCCAGGAATGGAATTAACAAGTTGGGCGAAGTAATGCCTGTGGATAACTTGTGGATAACCTATATATAGTGTTGCTGTGAGTGGGTTATCCACTGTGGATAATTTGATAAACATTGATATTATAGGCTTTACAAATGAAAAGTGAATTTTACATGAAATTTACACTTGACCAATATATACGCAATAACGAAAATAAGCAATCCCACAACTTAATGGGATTGCTTATTTTTATTGGGCTACTTCTTCTAATTGTTCATTTAGTTCAAGCCATTCCATTTCATTAGATTCATGCGAATCTTTAACGGCATCTAGCGCAGCTTGGATTTCTGCTACTTTTTGATGGTCTGCAAAAACTTCAGGCTCACAAAGTTGTGCCTCGTAGTTTGCGATTTGTTCATTCTCTGTATGCATTGTGGCTTCGAGCTCCTCAATGGCACGTCGAATTTGGCGTTCGCGTTTCTTTGCTTCCTTATCAATCTTAGTGGAAGGTGTTTTTACTGCAGTTACCTCTGTTTTAGGCAAGTTAGCTAGCTTCATTGCCGCAAGTTCTTCAAGCTCTTGTTTTTTCTCTACATAGTAGTCGTAGTCACCTAAGTATTCAAAGGCATTGTCTGGCGAAAGCTCAATAACTTTAGTGGCAATACGATTAATAAAATAACGGTCATGTGAGACAAAAAGCAGTGTGCCTGGGTAATCTAGTAACGCATTTTCTAAAATTTCCTTGCTGTCTAGGTCAAGGTGGTTGGTCGGCTCATCGAGAATAAGGAAGTTGGCCTTTTCGAGCATAAGTTTAGCGAGTGCAAGGCGGGCTTTTTCACCACCAGATAAATCATTAACGATTTTATCAACATCCTCACCACTAAATAAAAATTGCCCAAGCACGGAGCGGATTTCGCCCTCATTCATTAAGGGCCACTCATCCCACAACTCATATAGGACGGATTTAGTACTGGAGAGCTTAGCCTGCTCTTGATCATAGTAGCCAATTTTAACATTGGTACCATAACGAACTGTGCCAGCCTCTTGTTGTAAATCATCCACAATCGTTTTAAGCAGTGTTGACTTACCTACACCGTTTGGGCCAACAAGTGCGATGCTGTCTTCGCGGAACACACGCATAGAAATATGCTGTGCGACGATTTTTTCGCCGTAGCCAATAGATAAATCGTCAATTGCGAGTACATCATTACCGCTTTGGCGGTCAATAGTAAAACCAAAGCTCGCTGATTTTTCGTCACCATCAGGTGAGTCCATAAAATCCATATTGGCGAGCATCTTACGACGACTTTGCGCCATTTTTGTTGTAGAAGCGCGTGCAATATTTTTTTGAATGAACATTTCAAGACGTGCTTTTTCGTCTTGCTGACGCTCATACATTTTCATGTCGCGCTCATAGTTTTTAGCTTTATCGTCAAGGTAGGCACTGTAGTTGCCTGTATATTTTGTTACACGCTGACGCGAAACTTCGTAGACAATCGTTACGATTTGGTCAAGGAAGTAACGGTCATGGGATACGATTAGGATTGCGCCTTCATAGCCTTTAAGATAGCTCTCTAGCCATTGTAATGTGGCAATGTCTAAATGGTTGGTCGGCTCATCGAGAATGAGCAAGTCAGGCTTGCTTAATAGAAGTTTAGCGAGCGCAAGACGTGTGCGCTGCCCACCTGATAGCGATGTAATAAGCTTTTGATAGTCCTCTTCAAAAAATTGCATGCCGTGTAGTACAGAGCGTGTGTCTGCTTCGTACTGGTAACCACCAATATCTTTAAAGTCATGTTGAAGTTGATCGTACTCCGCCATAATTTGTGCGTAACGTTCCGCATTATCATATACCTCAGGGCTAGCCATTTGGTGTTCTAATGAACGTAGTTGTTGTTCTTTCGCACGTAGTGGTTCGAAGATGGTCATCATCTCTTCCCAAATCGTACGGGTTGAATTTAAACCTGCATGTTGTTCGAGGTAACCAATACGCACATCCTTTGGTATAATAATATCACCGCTATCATAAGATAGCTGACCTGCGATGATTTTTAGTAAAGTAGATTTACCTGCGCCGTTGCGTCCGACAAGTGCTACGCGGTCACGGTGTTGTACTTCGAGCTTAACATTTGTTAGGATTTCGTCTGCAATAAATGATTTTGTTAGTTGATTGACTTGTAATACAATCATGTCGTCACCTCTGTTCATGTTAAGTGTAATAGATGAGGGGATGCAAGGCAACGGCTACCCTTTACAGATTTAACAGAGTCATGTAAGATAAAAACAATTTAGATGTACACAAGTAGGAGGAACATGTGTGAAAAACGAAGTAAAGATTCCACAGGCAACGACAAAGCGCCTTCCTCTGTATTATCGATTTCTGCAAAACTTTGCGAACGAGGGGCAAGAACGCGTTTCCTCAAAGCAATTAAGTGAAGCAATGAAAATTGACTCGGCTACGATACGCCGAGATTTTTCGTATTTCGGGGCACTTGGTAAAAAAGGGTATGGCTACGACGTCAAGCATTTGCTGGCGTTTTTTAGTGAGACGCTTGACCAAGCAGAGCCAACGAAGGTTGCATTAATCGGTGTCGGTAATTTAGGTAGCGCCTTATTAAAGTATAATTTTCAAAAAAACCATAACACGCATATTGTTGTAGCGTTTGATACCAAAGCGCCAGTTGAAGGGAAGCTCGTCAGTGATATTCCGGTATTTCCGCCTGAGCTACTCGAAGAAAAGTACGTAGCCTTTGGCGCAGAGATGGCTATCTTAACTGTGCCACCACATGCTGCACAAATTACAGCAGATCGCCTTGCTTCTATTGATGCAAAGGGGATTTTAAACTTCACACCAGAGCGCATTCATGTGCCAGATAAAATGCAATTGCTTAATATTGATTTATCCGTTGAGCTACAAGCACTCATTTATTTAATCCGAAATCAGCAGTGACGTTCACAGTAAATTCGTTAGCTAATTGTTATAAATTGCGGTAAAATGAGAGATATTAAATGAGGAGGTGGCTAGACATGGGTCCAATCGGTCCGGGTAGTATTATTTTAATTGCCATCGTAGCACTGCTAATTTTCGGTCCAAAGAAATTACCAGAGTTAGGTAAGGCGTTTGGTTCGACATTACGTGAGTTTAAGCACGCTACAAAAGGTTTGGTAGATGAAGATGAAGATAAAAAGAAAATCGACACTAAGAAAGAACTAGATAAGTAAGTTAGGGTGTTTGACTAATGAATCAACAAGAACTAACTGTCATTGAACATATAGAGGAATTACGAAAGCGGCTGGTATTATCCGCCGTTTTCTTTGTGATTAGTTTAATTGGCTCGTTCTTTTTAGCCAAGCCACTCATCACATATTTGCAGGCTACGAGCACTAAGCACGACTTACAGCTCCATGCCTTTAACGTAACCGCGCCGCTGATGATTTATATTCAAGTGACTTTTTTAATTTCACTAATTATTACGTCACCGATTATTTTATATCAGATTTGGGCATTTGTTAGCCCTGGCTTACGTGACATTGAGCGTCGTGCTACGCTAAGTTATATCCCGTACTCCTTTATTTTATTTTTAGGAGGGCTAGCCTTTTCCTATTTCATTTTATTTCCGTATATGATGAATTTCATGATGCTGCTATCCAATGATTTAGAAATCCAGCAAACCATCGGTATTAACGAATATTTTTCTTTTTTATTTAGGATTACATTGCCTTTTGGCTTCCTATTTCAAATGCCAATTGTCATGTTGTTCTTGTCACGCATTGGCTTATTAAATCCAATGTGGATGGTAAAGTTCCGTAAGTATGCGTACTTTATTTTATTCGTACTTGCTGCACTCATTACACCACCAGAGCTGTTATCCCATTTAATCGTAACAGTACCGCTATTTATTTTATACGAAATTAGTATTGTTGTAGCGCGTTACGGCTTCCATAAGTACCTTAAATCTGAGGAGGCACGCATTAAAGAAGAAACAGAGCGAGAGCAACAACTTCAAATTGAAGAGGCACTTGCCGCACAGCAAGCTCAGATCGAGGCTATCCAACATAAAGAAGATTAACCGCTCCTAGCTAGGGCGGTTTTTTTGATTTTATACGAGGTGATGCGTAGCATGAGAGGTGAGGTGATAGCATGGAAGTAACAGCACAGGGGCATGCCGATTTACAGCAAAAACTACAACAATTACAACAACAAATTAAATTAGCGGAGCAACGTGTACTGCATGGACGTACATTTTGTGATTTTTCGGATGACCCTACCTACCAGCAAGCATTTGATGATTATGTTATGTTGCGTGAACAAGCACGAGAACTCGCCTATTTGTTAGAAACAGCAACCATTATACAGACAACTAGTGAAGTGATTGGATTAGGTGCAGTAGTGACGTTTAGAGAGGGGACAGAGGAGCTCGAAACCTATCAGCTTGTTACAACGCTTGAAGCGGATGTAGCAGCGGGTAAGATTTCGATACAGTCACCAATGGCACAAGCCCTACTTGGCAAACGTGCAGGTGATGAGGTAGAGGTAAATGGTAGTAAAATTACCATTATAAAAGCATCGGTCAGCTGACCGATG
>NZ_JPUW01000034.1:0-27567 GCF_000743635.1 Lysinibacillus sp. BF-4
GCGACATGTAATAATATATCATGCCTAGTTTAATACTGCAAGTCTTTTTGAAAAATAAAATGAAAATACGTATTGTTTTTACGCACTACGTATTTTCATTTGGAGTTTCTTCTATATAATGCTCTTTTTATGGTCGTAATAAAATTTTACGGATACGTGCTTCTTTAAACAAATAGAAATACGTACTTTCAGCAATTTGACGCTTTGTTGTAACCGCCTGATCATAGTCATCAGATAACTCTTCAATCACTTTAGCTTGGTTTAAGTCTTCTTGTGCACGTTGAATTAATGTAATGAGTTGCTCATCATACTGCTTTTTTAATTTAGGTTTACGAAATAACATTATAACTCTCTACGCCCTTCAATCGCTTTAGATAAGGTAACCTCATCTGCATATTCTAAATCGCCACCTACAGGTAAGCCGTGGGCAATACGTGTTGTACGAATACCTGAAGGCTTAACAAGACGTGAAATATACATAGCTGTAGCTTCACCCTCAATCGTTGGGTTAGTTGCTAAAATTAACTCCTGTACTTTATCATCTTGCAGTCGTTTAATTAATGGCGCAATCGTAATGTCCTCAGGGCCAATGCCATCCATTGGCGAAATTGCTCCATGTAGCACATGATAAAGCCCATGATAATCACGCATTTTTTCCATGGCGATTACATCTTTAACATCTTGTACTACACAAATAATAGACGCATCACGCTGCTTGTCTGAACAAATGTGACATGGATCCACATCAGTAATATGACCACATACTGAGCAATACACTAAATTACGTTTTGCATCTACTAACGAGTTGGCAAAACCTAATACATCGTCTTCTTTCATTGTTAATACAAAAAACGCCAGTCGAGCCGCTGTTTTGGGCCCGATACCTGGCAGTTTTGTAAAGCTATCTATTAGCTTTGCTATCGGTTCTGGATAGTGCATGGTTTGCTACCTCCTAGAATGGAAGATTCATACCTTGTGTGAATTTACCCATTGTTGATGCTGTTTCGTCTTCAACTTTTTTAAGTGCATCGTTTGTTGCAATGATGATTAAATCTTGTAACATTTCGATATCCTCTGGATCTACTACAGCTTCGTTTAGCACAACGTCTACTACTTCACGTTGACCTGTAACGCTAACTTTAACCATGCCACCGCCTGCTGTACCTTCAAATTGTTTTTCGTTTAATGCATCTTGAGCTTCCATCATTTCTTTTTGCATTTTTTGCATTTTCTTCATCATGCCTTGCATATTTCCCATTCCACGCATAATTATTTCCTCCTCTTAGTCTTCAAATATTTCGACAAAATTGTCGCCAAACAATTGCTTTGGCATTACTACTAACGGGTCTTCCTCTACGATCGCAACAACTTCTTCTGCAGTTTGCTCTTCCTTAACTACGCTGCGCTCTCGTAAAAAATCAGCCCGTACTTTTTCCCATTGTGCTTCGGGTATACAAAGAATTGCTGGCACTTGCCCATTGTAGGCTAGTTGGCTAGCTACACTTTGAAGTATAGCTGTATTTTCTGCAACCATTTTACAAAGAACATCATACTCGAATTTTAACACAAATGCACTTGGTGATGCCGCAACTGGCATCGTTTTATGAAATCGTGCTTCCTCTGCCTTTTGTAATGTACTAAGGGCGCTCGCCATATTTTGCTTCACAAAATTAAGGTTTTCCTTAGTAGCATCTTTTAATACTTGTTTAATTTTTGTAATAGGTGGCTTGTAGGCAACTTCTGGACCACGCTGTTGACGCACAGGTTGTGGTGCTTGTACTTGTGTAGGTTCTGGTGCTTGTTGTAGTTGTGTTGTTAATTTAGAAATCATTTGCTCTAACTGCGCTACTTTGGCATTTACCTCAGGGTCAATAGTTGGTTGAGCTTGTACCATTTGTAGCAAAGCTGTTTCTAAATAAATTTTTGTATGATGTGAAAAACGCATTTCTTGCTGTGTTTTCGATAATACTTCGATGTAGTGATATAAGTTTTCGGCTGTAAAGCTCTCTGCAATCGCATGAATCTCATCCGTTAACGTAATGACTTCTAATAACTCCTCTAGCTTATCATCAGATTGTAGTAATAATAAATCACGGAAAAATGTAATGAAATCCTCAGTTAAACGCAATGGATCCTTGCCGTCTGCTACAAGTTGCTCAAGTAGCGTTAACATCTTAGCAACATCCTTTTGCTGAATGTAAGTTGCCATTTGTGTAAAGATGTCCTGACTAATTGCACCTGTAACAAGCAGTGTGTTTTCGAGCTCAAGTTTATCTTCACTAAAAGACACAGCCTGATCTAACAAACTGAGCGCGTCACGCATGCCACCAGCTGCTGACTGTGCAATAACTTTTAATGCTTGCTCATCATAAGCCAAGTTAATATCATTTAGCACCACGCGCATGCGGTCAATCATTTCCTGCGAAGTTAGGCGTTTAAAGTCAAAACGCTGACATCTAGAAATAATTGTTGCGGGTAATTTATGGGGCTCTGTTGTTGCTAAAATAAACACAACATGCGCAGGTGGTTCTTCTAGTGTTTTTAATAAGGCGTTAAATGCACTTGTAGAAAGCATATGCACCTCATCAATAATATAAACTTTAAAACGTCCCAATGCAGGAGCAAAACGAACGTTTTCAATGACATCTCTAATTTCTTCGACACGCGAGTTAGATGCAGCATCAAATTCGATAACATCTGTAAATGTACCCTCGGTTATGCTAATGCATGTCTGGCATTCGTTACACGGCTCCTCAGCGGGGGCATTTTCACAATTTAATGCCTTTGCAAAAATTTTAGCCGCACTTGTTTTACCTGTGCCTCGAGGTCCTGAAAACAAATATGCATGTGTCGTTTTACTAGCGAGGAGAGCATTTTGCAACGTTCGCTTTACGTGCGTCTGCCCTGACATATCGCGGAATGTTTGTGGACGATAAACACGATAAAATGCTTGATAAACCATTAGCTTCTCTCCTTTACATAAAAAAAATCGAGCACAATGACTCGATTCGTTGTTACTTATTAGTATAAAAGAAAAAAGCATTCGTTACAATCAACGAATGCTTTTGAAATTGGCAAATTAATGCCGTGCACCTCTCTTCGACTGACGCACATAAGCGTTACTCTTGTCGTTAGCTCCGCTCAGGCTACCCCGCGGCACATGAATGAGACCACTTAATGCTGCTTCCTTCCGGACCTGACATGGTTCATGGGGATTCATTGCGCAGGACCCGAACTTCAACACTACGTGCAAAAGTCAGACCAAACAATACGATCAGCCTCTAGAGAGGAATTCAATCTCGCTAGAGCGGATTGCGAGTTATAGGGCACCGCTACCTCCCCATCTAGCACGGCATTTATTAGTATAATCACAATTAACGTAAAAAGCAATGGTTATGTCCCATTTGCCTAAGGTTACAGACATAACATATTTTACTTAAACTTTTTTCGCAAAAAGTATTGTCATAAAAAAATATCTATGATATAGTATTTCTTGTCGATACGGAGGTATACCCAAGTTCGGCTGAAGGGATCGGTCTTGAAAACCGACAGGCGGGTAAGACCGCGCGGGGGTTCGAATCCCTCTACCTCCTCCATTTTAAATTTATCCGTCGCAGATGATGCGGCGGTTTTTTTATATTATTCAGCATAAAAAGGCATCGCAATGACTTATTCATTGTGATGCCTTTTATACGTTATATACTATTTTTATATTTCGCGATGCTGGCGCGTCGATCTTGTTTACTTGCAAGCTTAATGTCCACTTCTTTCTGCATAGGTTGAATAATGCCACCCTTTGGGCGAATAACATGTTGCTGCGCTTTCTTTTCAGTTTGTTGCTGTTGCTTTTTTTTGCGCGGTTCCTCTTGAAAAGCATGGCGCTCTTGGTGTAAAAAATCACGATATACTAAATCATTGCTCAGACGTGATGGCGCACTATATGAGCTATATTGATCTCTACGCATAACTCTCATACTCCCTCCTCCTCTCAACTGTTATATCGTCATGATTATCACCATTTGTAGTTCATTCTATCCATTTATTACTTTTTATACATTTAGGATATGTATAAAAACCCAAAAAAAGAGTAAGTTACAAGGACATTAGTCCTCACCACTTACTCTTTTGCATCACTCTTAAAGACGAAACCATCATAAGATTGCTTTATCAAACAGACGAGCGATATTAACATAATATTGGATATGAGCGAACTACCACCGTAACTAATGAATGGTAGTGTAATACCTGTTACAGGTAATAATCCCATTGTCATCCCAATGTTTTGGAAAATCTGGAATGCGAATAACGATGCGATACTTGCGCCTATCATTGCACTCATACGCGTTTCAGCTTGCATTGTAATTAAAATAATACGGTAAATTAACGAGAACATTAACACTAGCACGAATGCGCCACCTAAAAAGCCCATTTCTTCTGCTATTGTTGTAAAAATAAAGTCGGTATGTTTCTCTGGTGTGTATACCGTGTTACCAAGATAGCCTTTACCCTCAAATTGCCCCGTACCAATTGCCATAATACCTAAACGCGTTTGGTAAGACGAATCAAGGAACTCAAACGGGTGAAGCCAGCCATTAATACGTGAGATTTGGTGACCTGACAAAGCGCCCAGTAACTTCTCTTGATAAAAATCATGGAAGAAGAAATACGCTGTCACAATGAAACCAATAATAGCTGTTGGTATTGCCGCAAAGAAAATCAAAATTTTGCGTTGAATGCCCGATAAATAAATCATCGGAGCAAGTAGTGCTAAATATAAAACTACCATACCTGTATCAGGTTGCTTGTATACAAGTAATGCCACAGGCGCTAAAATAATAAATAATTTGATTAACAGCCATACATCAGACTTCATTGACTGCACAAAGTATTTTTTATTATGCTTTTCAATCTCAGCAGCAAAGACTAATATGAGCGCAAACTTCATAAATTCGGAGGGTTGCAAGGCAAAGCCTGGTAAGAAGAACCACGAAACTGCCGCATTTACCTCACGTATAATACCGTTTGGATTGCTCGTCATAGATGCTGGTGCTAAAAATAAAATTAATAATAGCACTAAAAATATGGTGTAAATATACCAGCGGAATTTTACCCAAAGACTAAAATCAATATTTGTCATAATAATGAGCACAACAAAGCTAATAACATAAAATACTGCCTGCTTAAGGCCGTGATTGGATACACCGTACTGTGGGAAAACCGTTACCGTAGAATGTATAAACACGCTACTTACAACCCCAAGCAATGCAATATTAATCACTAGATAGTTATCTAACTTGCGTACCATGTCTAATAGTTTATTTACTATCCCAATTTATACATCTCCCAATAATCACTATGCCAAAATTATAGCAGTAATTGCTCTATGACAGAAACGATTTTTATAATAAAAAGTTGCTAGCCTATAGTAAAACAGCCACAATCAGATTGGATTGTGGCTGTTTTTTTATGAATTACGCTTTTCTGCAAGCTTTTTCTTAATTTCTTGCATTTTAGGAACAAACTGCGTAAAGCCTTTATAAAGTAATGGCTTATACACCTTATCAATCTCACCAATATAGTGAGTTACACCATCAGTTTGACAGAAACCATTTTTAAAATTAAATAGCCCGTCCTCTTCGCCGTCTAATACAAAGACGCCGCCTAGGTCATATTGAATTGCGCCCGCTTCGATACCATCAACCATCATTTGATAGTTTAAAAGATGGCTTGCGTTCATTTTACGTTTTTCATTAGAGCTACCTGCGTATAAATAATATTGCTTGCCCTCATAGTTAAGCAATACAGCCGCTGCTAAAAAATCATCCTCATGTTTAGCACGGTATACCACAAAATGATGTGGGAACGCGGCACGCATTTTTTCGAAGTAATCATAGCCACGTGTTGTAATACCTTGACGGTCACCCATCACATCGTATAACTCAAAGAATGTTTTAATATACTCATCACTTGTACCTGAGTCAATTTCCACACCTTCACGCATTGCACGGCGTATTTTACTACGCACGCGTGGACGAAACTTCAGCATTAATGATTCAGCGTCCTCACCTTCTAAACGCACAATCATATTATAACGAGGCTGAATTAAATCATCCTCCGTCATGCCTTCATTACGTACTTGATAACCAGCTTTTTTATACATGGCATCGAGCTCATCTGTATAAAGTTGTTCTGGGTCCATTTTTAATGCAAAGGCTTTATGTTTCTTTGCTAATGGTTGAACTTCACTAATTAATTCGTTAACAAGTGCAATGTCCTGTAAGTCACATAACGGACCACGTGGTGCATACAATAATGAGTAGCCACCTGGCACTTTACGAATTAATAATGACATGGCCGCAACAATTTCGCCGTCGCGCTCCACATAAACTTGTTCATTGCCCCAATCATCTTTTACATCCGCCCAGTGCAAATCTTGTGTTAATGCACGATAGGGCGAGTTACGTGTAAACTCAATATAACGCGCTACATCTTGTGCATTTTTTTTATCTAAAATAGGCATGATTTCATCCTTTCACATTAATTGCTTGCTTTCACTTAGCGTATAGCACTTGTAAAGAAAGCGCAATTATTGACCTTGCCAGTTACTACTGCGGTATTTTTTCATATAATTTACTTGGCGTGCAGCTAAGTAAAGCTTACGTTTGAAATTTGTGTCGTACTTATAAAATAGTGGATTAACCACTTCGCCCGCTTTTAAGCGTTCTTTAATTTCTTTTTTAAGCGCTGGGTCCTGCACATATTTTTTAAGTACGGCTTTTGGTACAACTGTAAATAACATCGGTTTTGTTACATATGCTAGTGGCTTATGCTTCTCGTGGATTAAGTCGTCCACAAACATGCTAGCCATTGGATAACCACATGCATCTACATAATAGCTAGAGCGTCCTTGACGAATATTAACCTCAAAGACCTTAAACTTACCATCACGCTCGTCATACTTTAAGTCAAAGTTGCCAAAACCTTTATAGCCAATCTCCTCACAAAACGTTACGAGCTTTTGCATCATTTCTTCGTTGTAGCGTGTTAACAATGCCGTATAGTTACCAATAGCCGTCATTTCGTGCTCTTGTAGGGCAACCTGCGCAAATGAAATTAGCTGACCTCTACCATGTTGGTCACCATAATAAACAGCGTCCCACATAAATGTATCGTCACCAGGGATATAATCTTGAATAATTAAATCACCCTTATAGCCGCCCTGCTTAACCATTTCAATTATGCGGTTAATCTCTTCGTGCGACTCTACTTTATAAATCTTCTGTAATCCTTCAAATGGGTTGCGGTAGTATTGTACCCCGTCACTTGGCTTAATAATCACTGGGAACATTACTTCATCCGTAAACGGTACAGAACTTTTACAATCATAGTAGTACGTACGTGGCGTGTCTAAGCCATGTTTAGCACAAAGCTCATAAAAGTTTTTCTTTAAATATACTTGCTCCATTAAATCCTTACTCATGTAGTTAAAGGTAAAATCTTTTGCTAGCTCGTCTTGGTGCGCAATTATCATTTCCACATATAAATCATCCGTACCAATTAAAAGTAATTTTTGTTTTGGCTTGGCATACTTGGCCGCAATGTCTTGTAAATACGAAACAAAGACAGACGGTGTATGGAGCGCAGGGTTAATTTCTTGAATGGTTGTCACGCTACTGTACGCTGTAAATGGTAGCGTGGCACGCCCTACAATAACAGGCTTAATGCGATACGTATCATAAAATGAAATCGCCATGTTATACGCATTAATATTTGTACCTACAATCACGGGTAAAAACGAATAAGTTTCCATATAGACCTCCTACTGTTGTATGCGAATAGTATACCTCATTATACAACTTATTAGAGACGTGTCACAATTGCATCAAAAAGTGGAGCTACTTGCTTTAGTTAGTAGTGTAGCTACATCAGCTTCAACACGAAAGAGTAGGAAGTCCTCGTCCTGCTCTACTACTTCCTTATCATAAGCTATCATTCGGTCACTCAGCATCTCATATTGATTAGTTGTTGCGGTATATTCAAAGACAGGGCATTCAGAAAATCTAACATCTCCAATAAAAATAGCACGAAGTTTCATTGTTTTTCTCCTTTAAAAAAGCAAGGGCAAGAGCCCTCACTCATTTTACTACCTTATCTAAATAGGCACGAATGGAAGCCTCGCCATTCGCATGGGCTTGTTGTTCGCGTGCCTCGTCCTTTAAAATCTTATCCTCTGCTTTTGCTATAATATGCGCAATATCTGCTTGGGCAATTACTGCCACACCATCTGCATCCGCAACAATATAATCACCAGGCTGTACGCTCACACCTCCGATGGCTACTGGCACATTTACCTGACCACCACCGTTTTTAACACCTGCAGCTACAGTAGTTCCACGTGAAAATACAGGAAAGCCCATCGCAATCATTGCTTGGCTATCACGTATTACGCCATCCACAATAAAGCCTGCAATCCCTACACCTTTTGCTAAAGAAGCAACAAAGTCACCTGCCACAGCTCGATTAGTATTGCCCTTTGCATCAATGACTAAAATATCGCCATGTGTTGCTCCTTTAATCGCTTCAAGCACCGCACCGTTTTCACCGTCTGGCAGTCGTACTGTAACAGCGCGACCTGCAATATGCCAAGCGCTGTCGAGTGGCTTAATGGCATGGTTAACATTTGTATGACCGCCAGTCGCATCCGAGACGGCTGTCGTTGGTAATTGTTGCAATCGTTTTATCATAAACTAACACCCCTTTGTTAATCGCAGTAATTACTGCGTTACGGTGTAGTTCGACAAAATGGTTGAAACTTCCTCTAAATTTGTCGCAATATAAAAGAAGTCTTTATAGCTTTCGCGTACAAATCCCTCAGCAATCATACGATCAATATGACGAATCAAATCATCATAAAAGCCTGCTACATTAAATAAAATTACAGGCTTTTGGTGGATACCAATGTGCGCCCACGTAAATACCTCAAAAAACTCGTCGAGTGTGCCAACACCACCAGGATAAGCAATAAAAGCATCCGCCATATCTGCCATCATCGCTTTTCGTACATGCATAGACTCAACAAAATGAAGCTCTGTTAATTTTTCATGCGCGATTTCACGCTTTTTTAATTGCTCAGGCAGTACACCAATTACTGCGCCACTATTATGTAGCGCTGCATCAGCAACAGCCCCCATTAAGCCTACATTAGAGCCACCATAAACAATCGTATGTTGTTGCTTTGCTAGCTGCTCACCTAAAGCATAGGCCGTTTCTTCAAAAATTGCCGAAACACCTAGCTGTGAGCCACAATATACGGCTACCTTCATTTAATTCTCTCCTTTAATTGTTTCGTACGCGCGTAAGGCACGTTCTCTTGCTGTCTTATGATCAACAATAGGTTGTGCAGTATAATCTGCTGGCAACCATTTTGCTACATATGCATCCGCTTCAAACTTTTTTTGTTGGATAGTTGGATTAAATACACGGAAATAAGGCGAGGCATCTACACCCGTTCCTGCTACCCATTGCCAATTTAAAGCATTACTTGCCTCGTCATAATCTACTAAATGTGTGGCAAAGTAGTGCAAACCATCTTGCCAAGGTTGTAGTAAATGTTTAGTGAAAAATGAGGTACAAACCATGCGTACACGATTATGCATATAACCTGTAGCATACAATTCGTGCATACCAGCATCAACAAGTGGATACCCTGTTTCACCTCGTTGCCATACACGTTGTATTGCGACATCTCGTTGATATGGAAATTTAGCAAACTGCTCACGTAATGGCTCACTTGCTAAAGTGGGGTAATAGCGTTGCGTATAGTAGGCAAAATCGCGCCAAATTAATTGACGAATAAAGCTCGCATTGTGCCCAAAGCGTTGATATAACTGCACAGGGCTTACTGCCCCTACTGCTAAATACGGTGATAGGCGAGATACCGCATTCGTCGAAGGAAAATCTCTACCTAACCCGTAATACTCTACAGCAAAGCCTTCTACCACTTCACGTACATCCTGTGACCACACATCTGCAAGCTTTTGCGCCCATTGTGGTAAAGCCAACTGCGGAAATTCTGTTTCATAAGGAGCTTTTTGAGGCGCTGGTTTTGCAATTAACTCCCGTACTTTTTGTTGGCGACAAGCCTTATAAAAAGGCGTAAACATTTTATAAGGTGTCCCCTGTTTCGTCGTAAGCTCACTACTATCATAAAGCAGGCTAGCTGCGTCCTCTTCTACTTCGTCACGCAATACTAACGGCACACCAAGCATTGCTAACTCTTTATGCAAACGCTGGAGCTGTAAATATCTAAAAATATCTTGCGCTGTTTCAAGACTAGGTGTTTGAGCAACTGCAATTACTGTAGCCTTGCGCATAGCGCTCGCAAAGACGGCATTATCCATAACACGTAAATTATTGTGAAAAGTTACCTCAATCATTTGCGTAGGTGCGATGTTTGTTCAAGCATTTGAGCAATACGCTTCACAATAAGCTCAACAGCATCGGCGTCCTTTTTTAAATCATAATCATCAATATTAATGCGCAACACTGGGCATGAATTAAAATTATTAATCCAATCCTCATAGCGCTTATGCATTTCGTACCAATAATCATGTGATGTTTGTTGCTCCATCTCGCGCCCACGCGAATGAATACGATCAATAATGCTTTCGACTGGCCCCTCAATATAAATCAATAAATCAGGATGAGGGAAATATGGTGTCATGACCATCGCATCAAACAGGTTTTTATAAGTTTCGTAATCAATAGGTGTCATTGTGCCCTTATCATAGTGCATCTTTGCAAAAATACCGGTATCCTCATAAATCGAACGATCTTGAATAAAGCCACCACCATACTCAAAAATACGCTTTTGTTCTTTAAAACGCTCTGCTAAAAAGTAAATTTGCAAATGAAAACTCCATGCCGCAAAGTCGTCATAAAATTTATCTAAATATGGGTTAGTATCAACCTTTTCAAATGATGTACGGAAGCTCAGTGCATCCGCTAAAGCTTGCGTCATTGTTGACTTACCTACGCCCACTGTACCTGCTACTGTAATTACGGTTTGGGCGGGGATATTGTATTTTTCTCTTAAGTTCATACTGTAAAGCCTCGCTTCTCTAGTGTTTCGTGACATGCTTGAAGCACATACATTAAGTCATTATCATTTTTAACAAAATCAATTGCATCCCCATTAAAACGAATTACAGGAATATCGGGATGGCTTGCCTCAAATTGCTCAATAAAAACATGGTAGTCTAGTACGAGCTTTTCCATATAATCACGTGCGATTAAACGCTCAAACTCACGCCCACGCATCGCGATACGCTTCATTAATGTATCTACACTAGCATGCAAATAAATAACGAAATTTGGCTTTGGCATATCCGCTGTTAAAATACGATAAATGTTTTCGTATTTTTCGTATTCACTTGGTGGCAATGTACGCTTAGCAAAAATTAAATTTTTAAAAATATGATAATCCGCTACAACTGGTTTATCTGCATCCACCATATATTTTTTTATATCTGTGAGCTGTTTATAACGATTACAGAGGAAGAACATTTCTGTTTGGAAGCTCCACTCATCAATATCCTCATAAAATTTATTTAAAAACGGGTTTTCATCAACGATTTCCTTTAATAAATGAAAATTATTTTTGGCAGCTAATGCTTTTGACAATGTTGTTTTACCAACACCGATAGGTCCTTCGATTGTTATGAATGGGACTGTCACGATAGGTGTGCCTCCTTATTAATTCAGTGCTTTTCATTGTATCATACGTGCTACAATATGCGTAAAAGAGAGGGAGTTTTTTATGGAGCACCAACACTTTATGCAGCTGGCTATTAATGAAGCACACAAAGCCGCACGTTTAGGGGAAGTACCTATAGGGGCAGTGATTGTATATCAGGGTAATGTAATTGCTAGTGCACATAATTTATGCGAAACCTCGCAACGTGCTACTACACATGCTGAGCTACTAGCAATTGAGCAAGCTTGTGAAGTACTCGGCGATTGGCGCTTAGAAGATGTTACCCTATATGTCACACTAGAGCCGTGCCCAATGTGTGCAGGCGCTATTTTACAAGCCCGTATCCCACGCGTAGTATACGGTGCGCGTGACGCTAAAGCTGGCTGTGTAAATTCTTTATACCAGTTATTAAATGACGAGCGCTTCAACCATCAATGCGAAGTCACAGAAGGTATTTTAGAAACGGAATGTGCACTTATCCTACGTGATTTTTTTGCCGCATTACGCAAGCGCAATAAAAGGAGGAAGCTTATGCAATCCATTATCCAAGCACCAATGGCTGGTGTATCTACACCAGCATTTGTTATTGCAGCACAGCAAGCAGGTATTTTAGGTTCCTTTGGAGCAGGCTACCTAACGGCTGAACAAACGAAAGACGCAATTGACGAGATTAAAAAAGTTACATCAAACTTTGCGGTAAATGTTTTTGTACCTGAAGCAACAGCATTTACTACTGCACAAATGGAGGAGGCTTATGCCACTATTCGCCCGTTTGAGCAACAACTTGGGCTTGAGGCACAGCCGCTTCCTGCTGTACAACAACACTTTCACTCACAGCTCGAAGTTATTTTAGAGGCCCAAATCTCGCATGTATCATTTACATTTGGCATCCCACCAGCTAAATGGATTGAGCGCTTTAAAGCACAAGGGACAATTATGATTGGTACAGCTACTACTGTTGAAGAAGCCATCGCTAATGAACGTGCAGGCATGGACATGATTGTTGTACAAGGCATCGAGGCAGGCGGGCATCGCGGTACATTTTTAACAGGTGAACAATTGCCATTAAAACAATTAGTAAAACAAGTCCAGCGCGCAGTCACTACCCCTCTAATCGCAGCAGGTGGCATCGCAACAAAGGCACATATCGCTTACTATTTAGCTAAAGGTGCAACAGCTGTTCAGTTAGGGACAGCACTACTTGCAGCAAATGAAAGTGGCGCAAGTGACATCCACAAAGAAAGCTTACTCGCTAGTAAAGAAGGCGACACCGTACTTACACGCGCCTTCTCTGGTAAAACTGCACGCGGTCTAGCTAACACCTTTACAACACAAATGACCACAGCACCAATTGCACCTTACCCTGCACAGCACTTTTTAACAGCACGCATGCGTAGCGCAAGTGCTAAACAACATAATCCTAATTTTGTGTCGATGTGGTCAGGCACTAATGGGCATCTTGCCAAAGCTGATTCACTACAAGCAATTATTGATTCCTTATAGGGCTTATTTGTATTCTCTAGTGCTCTTTCGTTATACTACTAATCAAACATACTAACAGGAGGTTTTTTAATGAAGAAGGCAGTTATTGTCTTACTATTACTTGTGCTATCTGTCACACTGCCCACTCACACTTTTGCCGCCAATGAATTAAAAGATGGCAGAACCGTATCCATTTCTATGGGTGACGATGACTACAGCAATTACACATTTAACTTAAAGCAACCAAGTCGCGTCAAAATCCGTGTGGAGAGTGAAGTACCTAAACTAACATTTAAATTAAAGGAAACAAACGGCGCTACTGTACCTGTTAATCCTGTGTATTTAAATGATGGGCGTAAAAACAATCCACAAATTGTACTGTACGAATTAGATTTAAATAAAGGTGAGTACCTAATTGAACTCCACGCGCGTTACGACAGTGGTGGTGGTAAAGTAAAATTAACATACTCAACAGGTGAACTAGACGACGGAGCACAGCGCATCCCACTTGCCTTTAATGAGCAAGTAGAGGGCTTTATTGTGCGCAACCATGCTCAAGATATTTACCAAATCGAACTAGAGAAAGATGGTTTCGTTAACATCTTTTTAAACGGCTTGCTACGCAAGGAGACTTCACTTCAACTACTAGATGAACGTGATAATCCTCTACTAACAAAAACATTAAAAAGCACGACAACAATGCCAGCGCAGTTTAATGAACGCGTTGCATTAACAAAAGGCACATATTATATCAAAGTATATAACCGTTTAAATGATGTCGAAATGAACACGGGCAAGTATACATTGCAAACTAGCTACCAACCAAGTTCGACAACAAATGGCTCAAACAATACCTTTGCAGACGCTACGCCAATTTACTTTGGTGGGCAAGTAAAAGGAATGTTAGGTCGCAACAACACAACTGATTTTTATTCATTTACTGTACCAACAAAGGGCGACTTTACAGTTAATCTCGTAAGCCGTTTACCAAAAAGCACTACGCTATCCGTTTATAATCAATACCAAAACCGTATTAAAACCGAAACGCGTAACAGTAGCGAAACGAACCCTTACGTCTTTAACATGAAGATTGAAAACGCCGAGCCTGGCAAATACTACATTAATGTAACTTCTCCTAAATTTTTAGTAGAGGGCGGCGAGTATTCACTAACACTGTTAGGCTACGGCATTAGCACATTTAATGATTATGATATGAATGCCTATTGGACAGGTGCTTTCGCTTGGGGCTATAGCAATGGCATTGTACAAGGTCAACAATCACCACGCCTATTAAAGCCTTACCAACGTGTGACGGAAGCACAAACACTCGCAATGATGTTCCGTCATATGTTTGGTACACAAGATTCGACAAAATGGCAATGGTATGACTCTTATTATGATGTTGCACGCGCAGAAGGCTTAGACATTAACACAACACCTAATGCACCTGTGCGCCGTGGCGATGTTGCTAAAATGTTAGCTTACCTATATACGGGTACACACTTCGCGGAGCGTGACGCTGTACAATGGCTATATGATAATGATATTACAACGGGCAAAAATCCAAATGCACCAAAAGATTATGCTAACTTTGCGCCTAACGAGCTAATGGTACGTGCACACCTCGTATCCTTCATGCATCGCGCAGATCAAAATGGCATCTATCCTTATAAATAACAAAGAAGGCATCACGCTAGTTTAAACTAGCGCGACGCCTTCTTTTTTTATCGACTCTCTACTACATTGTAAACGACATAATTATTCGTTACATCTAAATGTAGCTCGTAAGTTTTAGTCACGGTATTTAATACACTTTGGTCATCCGCACCTGTGTAGTAATATTCTTCAACTGTAGTAACAAACGCTTTATCCGCTTCTATCACGGTATTTTGATTAGTGATACCAATAAAGTTGTACTTAAATTGCTCAATTGGGCGTGGCACTGCAAAATACGCGTTCATTTTTTCAGCATAAGCTGAGCCTTCAACTAAATACGTTTCGATTGGTTTAATCGTATTTGTATTTAACGCACGCTCATAAACACGGCGATAGCGCTTCACAAAACTCTCAGCACTACTACGGCTAATCTTACCTGACGACTTAGTTGTATTATCCTTACCAACTGTCGGGAAGGATAGGTCCACTACTTCACCTGGTTTTAAATACTTTGTAGCTGTACGTACTTTTTGACCTTTATCATTATTATACTCTGCGTACACACGCACCGTATTTTTAACGATAGGCCCCAACTCTTTTACTTCAGCTACGGTTTTTTCGGTTGGTTCGTCATTAATAAACAACATACTATCTGGCACATTGGTTTTTAATCGCGCAACCTGATTCCATGACATAAAATCTAGCTTAGCGCCCTTTACACTGTTTGGTACGCGCAAAGTTTGTGGGTAATCACGTGAAATCCATTTGTTTGTAACAAACACTGTGTATGGATAATCACCCGGTAAAAATTTACCCAACTCAATATCATGCCCTCTAAAAATATATTCCTTATCTAATAAATCTAGCTTAACACCTTGCATATCCGTCACAATTGCTGTGTCATACGTGATGGGCGCAAACTTAACAGTATTATAGAAGCCCCATTTTTTTGCAGGACGCACTTCAAATACAGCCATCGCATCATTAAAGTCAGTAGCAGGCACGCTAAAAATTTTCTTCTCCCCTGTATCCACTACTTCTTGAGCTATCTTTTCTAGTTTCTCCGCAAATTTGCCGTCCATCTCTCGGTCCACATTAAATAAAAACTTCATATAGGTTTTTTCGTCATACGTAACTTTCTTTGGCATAACAAGCATGTCATAAAACTTTTCCGTATTAATATTAGTATAGGCATGAATTAGCTTTGTTACTTGACGCTCTGGACTTAAGGCTGCTCGTATTGTCGAATGCGCCGCAATAATCAGCACTACAACTGTAATGAGCAATGCAATAATGCGCTTCTTCCATGCGGGCATTTTTTCCTTTGAAAGAAAGGCTGGACGCTTTTGCGAGAGCCGCTGTTTAAGCGTTGTTTCTATTATAGAGCCCTCGACGGTTAGGTCACTACCACAGCTCGGACAGAAGCTGGCGTTCTTCGGTATACTATGTCCGCATTTCGCACAATTCCGCTTTATCATAACGAACCTCCTTACCTTATTATTTATTTTAGTAATATATCATTATCCTTTAAAAATAAACATCTATTACGTATCATACGATATATTTTACAACATTGCTCATGATTTCCTAAGGGTTTTTTATGTCTCATAATTTACCTAGTAAGTCTGCTAGCTTTTTTCGTTTTTTTGTTATAGGATTGTTAGGAAGTATGCTGAAATTTCGAGTTTGGCATAGTCAGTTTTGTAAGAAAAGAGGTTTTTTAATGAAAAAAATCCTTTATATCGCAAGAACCGACATTAAAAATATCGTAACTAATCCAGCGGCTATTATCGTAATTGCCGCTCTTGCTTTTTTACCTTCTTTATACGCATGGCTAAACATTGCTGCTTCATGGGACCCTTACGCTAATACGCAAGGTGTTTCTGTCGCGGTAGTCAGCCTTGATGAAGGTGCTGAAATACAAGACGAGGAAATCAACATTGGCGATGAGATTGTCGTCTCCTTAACCAAAAACGATAAATTAGGCTGGCAGTTCGTCTCTGAGGATGATGCCATAGATGGTGTTAAATCAGGCGAATATTATGCTGCTATTGTAATTCCGCGTGATTTTTCCGAAAAATTAACGAGTGTTATTTCGGATGATATTCAAAAGCCACGCTTGGAATATTACATTAACGAAAAGGTTAACGCCATCTCTCCTAAAGTAACAGGTTCAGGGGCATCCGCTATTGTTGAAAACATTCGTGCTAATTTCGTAGAAGAAGCGAATAAAGCAGTCATGACTATTTTTAATACGCTCGGTATTGAGCTAGAGGAAAATCACGTTGACATTGAAAACATGCGCGACAAATTATTTGAGCTTGAAGAAGCACTTCCTGATTTACAAGCACAATTACGTTTAGCACAACGCGACCTTGATCTCGCAGATTTTTCGATTGATAAGGCGCATGATGGACTAGACCGCATTAATGATATTGATGACCGTGCAAAGCGACTAAACAATGATTTAGAGCGCGTGCTAAAAGAAAGCCAAGATTCTGTAGATAGCACAATTGAATCTATTACGAAAAAGCTTAAATCATCTCAAGATACATTCCGCAAGATTCCTGATTCTACGAGCGAAATCGCCAAAAAAGGTGAAGACCTCGATAGCTTAATTGAGTCACTGCATGAGCGTCAAGATGGCTTAGATGATGTGTCACAGCGCGTAAACGAAATTTACGAGTTCTTAAAAGAGTATGATCAAAATTGGAAAGAGTCTTCTACTATTGTAGAGATGATGGGACGCTTAAAAGAAAATGAGCAATCCCTACGTAATACATCTCAGGAGCTTCAACAAATTATTGATAAATTCCAAAATGGTGGTCATCCTACTGTCGAACAGCTCGGCAATATCCGTGACCGTGTACAAGGCATGATTGAAAATACGGACAAAATTATTGCAGACTATAATGATGTAATTTTACCGCGTTTAAAAGAGCTAGCACAAAGCTTTAAAGACCGTGCTAATTCAATTGATAATATTATTAACCTAAATAACCAAGCTATTGCGTTAATTGACGAGCTACTCGCTGGTGGTGACCCTGCTAATAACGCAGGCATCTTAGATCAACTTGATAAAATCGCACAGCAAATTGGTACTATTATTGGTGCAGATACTTCATTCATTCAAGATGCAATTAAAGGCGTGCAACAAGGAACAACTGAGGGCTTAAAGCTTGCTAAAGAGCAGTTAGAGCTTTCTAACAACTCACTACGCAAATTACAGGATCGTTTAAACGCATTCGAAAAAGACGTAGAGCGTCTAGATGAGCGTATGCAAGACGCCTTTAAACGTATTCAAGAAGCTCAGCAAGATTTATTACATGCCGTTCGTTTACTCGAAGATGCCGCACAAAATCCGGAAGGTTCTATTAAGGCATTAGAGGCAGCTGTTGGCTTACTTAATAGCTCAGCTGATGCTATGCAAAATATGTATGATGGCTTAGGGCGTTTCCAAGACTTTGTAGACTCAGATACCGTAACAAACGAGATTAACCGTCTACTAGACTTCCGTAATAAGCTCGAAAATACGAAGGACTCGCTTGATAATATGATTGACCGTATCGAAAACACCAAAGACTCTGGTCGTAAGGTGCTTGACAATATTGATGAGAGTGCCATGAATATGGTCAACTCACTGCAAGATATGATTGATTATATTAATAATGAGCTTGGCCCAAAATATAAGGACCTTACAAACAGTGGGATTGATACACTACATGACATCACTAAAGTATTAAATGATGTCAATGGCAAGATTCCTAAAGTACGCGATGGTCTCGAAAAAATCCGCGATGGTGTTGGTGTTGGTCAAGAAAAGCTCGACTATATTAATGAACATTTCCCTGAAGCAGCTGAGGCTATCGAAAATGCCGCAGACCGCATTCGTGAAATCGAAGAAAAGGGCGACCTTGATGACTTCATTAATATGTTACGTAATGACCCAAGCCGCGTGAGTGACTTCTTTGCAGAACCCGTTATTTTAGATGAGCATAAGCTCTACCCTATCCCTAACTATGGTTCAGCTATGAATCCATTCTATACTACGCTATCTCTGTGGGTAGGTGCTTTATTAATGGTATCTTCATTAAAAGTCGATGTGGAGCGTAAAGAGCGCTTTAAGAGTTACCAAACGTACTTTGGTCGCTTAATTACATTCTTAATGATTGGTATCGCACAATCCTTTATCGTAGCTATGGGTGATATCTTTATCTTAAAAGCCTTTGTTGTGGATAAATTATTCTTTGTGATATTTGCGATTATTATTAGTATTTCCTTTGTAACGATTGTTTATACGCTCGTTTCTGTATTTGGTAACACTGGTAAGGTACTGGCCATTATCTTAATGGTTATGCAGCTTGGTGGTTCAGGTGGTACATTCCCAATTCAAATGGCGCCAGAGTTCTTCCAACGTATCCATGCCTTTTTACCATTTACACATGCGATTTCCTTATTACGTGAGGCAGTTGGTGGCACCGTTTGGAGTGTCGCAGCCGTACACATTGCATACTTGATTGTTTATATGTTGCTAGCAATCACTGTGGGTGTCGGCTTAAAACAATTCTTTAACCGCTCAAGTGATAAATTTATGGAAAAAGCACAAAAGAGTAAAATCGTTATTTAAATTACAAAAGAGGTGTTGGGCAATTGCCCAACACCTCTTATTTTTTTACTTTGTAATGGCTTCAATGCCACCCATATAAGGACGTAGCACTTTAGGGATCACTACAGAGCCATCAGCCTGCTGGTAGTTTTCTAAAATAGCGGCTACTGTACGACCAATCGCAAGACCTGAACCATTTAACGTATGCACATACTCTGGCTTGCCTTTTGCTTCACGACGGAAGCGGATATTAGCACGACGCGCTTGGAAGTCTTCAAAGTTTGAACATGAAGAAATTTCACGGTACGTATTTTGTGCTGGGATCCATACTTCTAAGTCGTATTTTTTAGCTGCTGTAAAGCCTAAATCAGCTGTACACATTTTTAATTTACGGTAAGGTAGTTCAAGCAGTTGTAAAACCTTCTCCGCATGTCCTGTTAATAACTCTAATTGTTCATAAGAATCTTCAGGCTTAACAAAGCGTACAAGCTCAACTTTATTAAACTGGTGTAAACGAATTAAACCACGTGTATCTCGACCTGCAGAACCCGCTTCAGAGCGGAAGCATGCGCTATACGCTGAAAAGGCTTGTGGTAACATATCTGCTGATAAAATTTCGTCACGGTAGAAGTTTGTTACAGGTACTTCAGCTGTTGGGATAAGGTAGAAGTTGTCCTCCGTTAGTTTAAATAAATCTTCTTCAAACTTAGGTAGTTGACCTGTGCCTGTTAAGCTGTCACTGTTAACAATCATTGGCGTTTGCATTTCTTCGTAGCCATGTTCCTCTACGTGTAAATCCATCATAAAGGCAATTAACGCACGCTCTAGGCGAGAGCCTAAACCACGGTAAAATAAGAAGCGGCTGCCTGTTACTTTAGCGGCACGTTCGAAATCTAAAATGTTTAAGTCTGTACCAAGTTCCCAGTGAGGTTTAATTTCGAAATCAAATGCTGGCACTTCGCCCCATTTTAATTCCTCTACATTATCATCCTCTGTTGTACCAACAGGCACGCTTTCGTGAGGGATATTTGGTAAGCGCATCATCATATGCTTAAATTTATCCTCAACTGCATTTAATTCTTCGTCTAGTGCTTTAATGTCATCGCCCACTGCGCGCATATTTGCGATAGCTTCGTCTGCATTTTCTTTATTGCGTTTCATAATAGAAATTTGTTCAGATGCTTTATTACGCTCTGCTTTTAAAACTTCGCCTTTTGCGATTAGCTCACGACGTTTTAGATCTAACTCTTCAAAGTCATCTAAATTTCCTAAATCCTCATTACGTGTTGCTAGCATTTGCTTAACTTTTTCAAAATTAGCGCGTACATATTTAATGTCTAACATCGTATTCCCTCCAATTTTTTGTACGAAAATAGAAAAAGCCCTCAATCCCCAGAAGGGACGAGAGCTACCCGCGTTGCCACCCTAATTAACCAGCAATAATTGCTGGCTCACTCGTATTAGTAACGGCTTCTCAACCGGCTACGGCTTACTTTATTCAACCGAGCAACTCCAGGACGGATTCGCAACTGTTTTTATTAGCTCACACCAACCGCTAACTCTCTTAAAAAAACGAAATTTGCTACTACTTCCTATCTTCGTACATACCTATAAATTTGCCTTAATTGTACTATAGCCACTATTTTTTCGCAACTTGCGCTAAAAAATTTTCACGGGTAATCACATTAAGCTGACAAGGTTCACCTGTTACTTTTTCGATTGTAATTAAATCAATAGGGTACTGCTTACCAACATCCATCGTTACATAGTCGAGCTTCTCTTGTGCCTTTAATGAACGTATATTACGCTTAGCTGCACCTGCAAATACGCGCTTTAACTCCAGTACGTTAAAGGCATAAGCTAACACAGCCGACTTTGCCTCCTCATTATAGCCAAGTCCCCAGTACTGCTCACCTAGCCACGTGCCAATGTGTGCACTCTCTGCCGAAATATCTTTTAGCGTAATGACGCCAATTAACGTATCACCATCAAAAATCGCACGAGAGTATTGCCGCTCGTCCGTCGTTACATGCCATATAAATTTTTTTGCTCCTTCTACCGTTACCATATCATCAGGTAAGCCTAGTGCTTCCTTTACTGCAGGTTGCGATGTTAAAGCACTCATCGCCTCAGCGTAACGCTCGTCATGTTCTCGTAAATTCATTTGATTGCCTCCTCATTTATCACGTTGCGCGGCAATTACTAGTAAAAGCACCGCACCTCCTAGTAGTACAGCTGTTGTTAACTCCTTCGTTAACAAATAACTCGCTAGCGGAATAATAATAAATCCTAACCAGCCTGCTACAGTAGCAGAAGCTCTCACTAACAGTGCAACAGCGCAAACACTTAAAAATACCACCAAAAGCATTGGGTTAAACGCTGTTATGCCACCAATAAATGTTGCGACTGCTTCTCCACCTTTAAACTTGCGGTAAAAGGGCGCAATATGCCCTGTCATTGCACTTAATAAACCTACTATAATAAGCTCCTCTGATAAGCCAAGCAAGCGACCCACACTAATCGCTACTATCCCCTTGCTCGCATCACCAAGCAGTGTAAGTACAAATGCCGTTTTACCATACACACGCCCCATATTGCGTGCACCTGGATTTCGACTGCCACGCTCTCTAATCTTTCCATCATATAATAAATAGCTCACCCACTCTGCTGTTAATAGTGTGCCAACAAAGTAGCAACTTAGTACATATATCATCGCCATAGCTATGCCTCCCAATTCACTAGAGTCCCTAACTATATCATGAGCCAAGACATAAGAAAAACGAGGCGTGTATCATTCACCCACCTCGTTTTTTCACTTTACCAACCACGCTCTTGCATACGCTCAGTTGCAGCTAATGTCGAAATTTCAATACCTTTCATAGGCTCACCTAAGTCCTTAGATAGCGCGGCAATTAATGCATAATCCTCGAAATTTTTAGTAGCCTGCACAATAGCCTTCGCAAATTTTTCAGGATTTTCGGATTTAAAAATACCTGACCCTACAAAAACACCATCCGCACCTAACGCCATCATTAATGCGGCATCTGCAGGCGTTGCTACACCACCTGCTGCATAATTCATTACTGGTAAACGACCTCGCTCTTTAATAGCGACTAAAACCTCATAGGGTGCTCCTAAAATTTTAGCTTCTGTCATAAGTTCTTCTGGTGTCATAGCTACAATGTTTCGTACTTGCGCATTTACTTTACGCATATGGCGTACAGCCTCCACAATATTACCTGTACCTGGTTCGCCTTTCGTACGTAACATCGCTGTCCCTTCACCTAAACGACGCGCAGCTTCACCTAAATCACGGCATCCGCATACAAATGGCACACTATACTCATGTTTTAACAAATGAAACTCATCATCAGCAGGTGTCAGTACTTCACTTTCATCAATATAATCTACGCCCATTGCCTCAAGTACACGCGCTTCTACAATATGCCCAATACGTGCTTTAGCCATAACAGGTATTGTCACAGCACCCATAACTTCCTCCATTATCGAAGGGTTAGCCATACGAGCTACACCACCCGCCTTACGAATATCCGAAGGCACTCGCTCTAGCGCCATAACAGCTACAGCGCCTGCCTCCTGTGCAATTTTAGCTTGCTCTGCATTAATAACATCCATAATGACGCCAGCATATGGCATTTGTAATTTTTCATTCATTATAAAAAACCTCCCAAAGTTTTCTTACAATTTAGTATACTAAGTATTGACCACATTAAAATAACCAGTTAGTAACTAAATAAGGAGGTCAGTAAATGGATATGTTATTATTTTCGCTTGATAAAACAAGCGGAACCCCGCTATACGAACAACTTTACAATGGCATTAAAGATGCCATCATTCAGCAAAAAATTAAAGTAGCCGAAAAACTACCCTCTAAGCGAAAATTGGCTGATTTTTTAAACATTAGCCAAACAACGATTGAATTAGCGTATGCACAGCTCCTAGCAGAGGGCTATATCAGCTCTAAAGCACGCATAGGCTATTTTGTAGAGGCACTCGATGAATTACCCTATATTGAGATAGCAACGCCTAAAACGCATTTTAAACCGTCTTTTATACCCAACTACCGCTATGATTTTAATCCAAGCTTTATTGATACAGCTAACTTCCCTTTTAGCACATGGCGTAAATATGCGCGTGACAGTTATGACGAAGCAAATGCCCACTTATTATTAGCAGGCGACGCCCAAGGTGAGTACGCATTACGTACAGAAATTGCTGACTACTTATATCAATCACGTGGTGTACAATGTCAACCTGAACAAATTGTCATTGGTTCAGGTACAGAGCAACTCTTACCAATGCTTATTCGATTATTTAATCACTACACCGTATTTGCACTTGAGCACCCTGGCTATCCTTCTGTTGCGCGTATTTTACGCCAACACAATCGCACACCTTTACCCATTAAAGTCGATGAGGACGGTATACAAGTACAGGCGCTTGAACAAACAAATACAGATGTCGTTTACCTCACGCCATCGCACCAATTCCCAACTGGCGCTGTATTATCAGCCACTCGTCGTACGCAACTACTCAACTGGGCAGCTGCTTCACCCTCACGTTTTATTATTGAGGATGACTACGACTCTGAATTTCGTTATACAGGTAAACCCATCCCAGCACTACAAGCATTGGACGCTAATGATAAGGTAATTTATATGAGTACCTTCACTAAATCCTTAATGCCGTCCTTACGAGTAGCCTACTTTGTATTACCAGCGTCACTTATGACTACGTACAATAAATTATTTACGTACTACTCTTCTACAGTGCCACGCTTTGATCAGCATATTGTAGCTAACTTTATGCGTGATGGTCATTTTGCTAAGCATTTAAATCGTATGCGTAAGATATACCGCAAAAAACATAATGAATTAATCGAAGCACTTCAACATTATCCAGATGTAAGCGTTAGCGGTTCACAAGCGGGCATGCATATTGTGATAACTATTGCGCATCAGTCTGAACAACAGCTTTTTGAACAAGCAAAAAAAGCTAGTATTGCTGTGTATCCAATGTCACGGTACGCCATACGCCACGAACCTACAACCTCAGCACAATTTTTATTAGGCTTTGGTGGCTTAACTTCAATTGCTAAAGCTGTAGATGATTTAATGCACGTTTGGCAAATAAAAAAGGTTTGAGCATTGTGCTCAAACCTTAAAATAAATTAGCAACAAAATCGCGGATAGTTTGCCAAAAGGTACTAAAATAATTGCCTAATCCCTTCGACACATCCTTAGCTTTACTAGCATAAGATACCTTCATAGTAGATGTAGCCTCCACTGCTGGCGGCTCATATAAATAATTGAGTTCCTCCACTACAGTATGTCCTACTGGTGTTCCAGTTGTAATTGTAGTTACATCTGTATACGGCTCTACCTTAGCATGATAACTAGCACCTTTTTCAGCTAAAATTGGTACTGCTTCACTCTGTACGGCCACAGTGTCTCCATTAACTTGGACGCTGCTCTGCTCAGTTGCGATATTTTCTTTTGTAAAATTAGCAAAGCCATGATCAAATAATTCTTTCATTGTACCAAAGCGACCTGCATAGTTACTATTACCTTCTTTATCTTTCGCATTTAATACAACTGCAATAAAGCGTTGACCATCACGTTCAACTGTACCTATAAAGCATTGTCCTGCAAAGTTCGTATTACCTGTTTTTAAACCATCCACGCCATCATACTCATATAAAAAACCTGGTAGCATATAGTTCCAGCTTGTCATTTCAACTGATGAGGCTGTACCTGCGCCAAATACTTTACGTGGTAGCTTAGTGACCTCTAAAATTTCGGGATAATCACGAATAATAGAATAGCCTACCTTTGCTACATCTTTAGCCGACATTACATTCTCGTCATCTGGCCCAGTACCAGCTACATGATGGCCTTGTAAATCACTATTGTTTAATCCTGTTACGTTTACAAAATTATAATTAGCTAAACCTAACTCTTCAGCCTTTTTATGCATCAATGGTAAAAAATCTGCTTCGCTCCCTGCAATGAACTCCGCAATCCCAACTGTTGAAGCATTAGCTGAAAAAATTAAAATAGATTCGTATAACTCTTTAATCGTATAAGCACGACCTTCTTCTAACATCACATTGCCCAAGTTCATGTCGACTGAAAGCTCATGTACACGCTTCGATACCGTATACGTATCGTCCCATTTAATCTTATCCGCACGAATGTGGTCTAACAAAATATAAACCGGCATTAATTTACTCATACTCGCTAAACCAAGAGCACTATCTGCATTTTGTTCATATAAAATTTGCCCTGTATCTGCATCTAATAAAATAGCGCCATCTGCATTTACCTTAAAACCATTATCTGCATAAGCTACGTTGCTCATCATTAACAACAAGCCAATGACTACTACAAATCGCTTCATACACTTCTTCCTTCCAAAAAAAAACACTCTTTTAGTGTGCTAAAAGAGTGTTTTTACTTTTTATCGTGAGTAGTTTGGTGCTTCTTTTGTAATTTGTACGTTATGTGGGTGAGACTCTAGTAAACCAGCACCTGTCATACGAACAAATTGTGCTTCTTCACGAAGCGCTTGTAAATCTTGTGAACCACAGTAGCCCATACCTGCACGTACACCACCAACTAATTGGTGAATTGTATCTGCTAATGGTCCTTTATAAGGTAAACGACCTTCAATACCTTCTGGCACTAATTTTTTAGCGTCTTCTTGGAAGTAACGGTCTTTTGAGCCTTTTTCCATAGCGCCAACTGAACCCATACCACGGTAAACTTTAAAACGTCGACCTTGGAAGATTTCAGTATCACCAGGTGCTTCAGTAGTACCTGCTAATAAACTACCAAGCATTACAACATGTCCACCAGCTGCTAGTGCTTTAACGATATCACCAGAGAACTTAATACCACCGTCTGCAATGATAGTCTTGCCTAATTCACGTGCAACTGATGCACAGTCATAGATTGCTGTAATTTGTGGTACACCTACACCTGCAACAACACGTGTTGTACAAATCGAACCTGGACCAATACCAACTTTTACTACATCAGCGCCTGCTTCATATAAAGCACGAGCCGCTGCACCAGTTGCTACATTACCAGCAATGATTTCTAATTCTGGGTAAGCTGCACGAATTTTTTTAACTACATCTAGAACACCTTGTGAGTGACCATGTGCTGTGTCAATTACGATGACATCAACTTGTGCCTCAACTAATTTTTGTACACGGATGTCAGTATCTTTAGAAACACCAACAGCTGCGCCAACTAATAAACGACCTAATTTATCTTTAGCAGCATTTGGGAATTCCATAACTTTTTCGATATCTTTAATTGTAATAAGACCTTTTAATGTGCCGTCTTCAGCAACAATCGGTAATTTTTCAATTTTATATTGTTGTAAGATTTTTTCAGCGCCTTCTAATGTTGTGCCAACTGGAGCTGTAATTAAATCTTCTTTTGTCATTACATCATCAATTTTTAATGAGTAGTCTGAAATGAAACGTAGGTCACGGTTTGTAATAATACCTACTAATTTTAAATCTTCCTGGTTATTCACAATAGGAACACCTGAGATTTTATATTTGCCCATTAAATGTTCTGCATCAAATACTTGATGCGTTGGAGTTAAAAAGAATGGGTTTGTAATAACACCATTTTCAGAGCGTTTAACTTTCTCTACTTCTTCAGCCTGCTGATCGATACTCATATTTTTATGAATAATACCTAGACCGCCTTGGCGAGCCATAGAGATAGCCATGCGTGATTCTGTTACTGTATCCATACCAGCACTTACCATTGGTACGTTTAATTTAATCTTTGGTGTTAGCTGCACAGAAAGACTAACGTCCTTAGGTAGCACCTCTGAATGAGCTGGTACTAATAATACATCATCAAATGTTAAGCCTTCTTTAGCAAATTTTGTTTCCCACATTTCTTGAACTCCTCCTATATTTAAAAGAATATTATCCATAACATTAACAATGCATAGTCATACTGTCAAGATTCTTTCTTATAAAAGAGTATTCCGACTATTGCAAGTGTTTTCATTTACTAAC
>NZ_JPUW01000035.1:0-27290 GCF_000743635.1 Lysinibacillus sp. BF-4
CTTTTCTTATGATACAAATTTTAAACCTACAACACCAATGACAATCAATAACACGCTGACAATACGCCCCATACTTTTTGACTCTCCAAAGAAAATCATATTAATAATGACTGCACCTGCTGTACCAATACCAATCCATACTGCGTAAGCAATACTTACTTGCAAGTACTCAAATGAAAAGTAAAGTAAGGCAAAGGCGCCACCAAATCCTAATAAATAAATGAAGCCATTAAAAGCAGTCTTTTGTTCACTATATTTTTTCAAGCCAATTACGCCTAAAAACTCAAAGGCTGCAGCGAGTATTACTAATATCCAGCCAAGCGTTGTAGCAGATAAGCCTGGAACTGCTTCAACTACAAAGTCTAGGGTAGCGGCCGTTTCTTGTATATTATTCATATTATGCTACCCCTTTCGATGCTTTTTTCTCGTCAATGCTATCCGCAATGTTTAAGCCCATAACACCAATGACAATTACTACGATAAACGCAATTTTTGCAACGCTAAGTGTTTGCCCGAAGAATAATACGTCCATTAACGCAACACCTACTGTACCAATCCCTGCGAAGATAGCATATACTGTACCTGTTGGTAAGCATTCGCATGCCTTCGTTAAGAAATGGAAGTCGATAAAGATAAAGATTATAATAAATATCCAATGCCACCACGCTGATGCAACATTAAAGCCGAAAATCCATACAAGCTCAAAGAAACTTGTTGCAGCAACATAGAACCATGCTCTTTCTTTTACTGTTTTCATTGTAAAACCGTCCTTTAATTTTTAAGTGCGTGCTGTAAAAGCTCATACACTTCATGTTGTTGTGCCTCCGCATGCGCTTCAGCATCACTATCATATAAATAAATTTGCTCTGCAGCAGACTCAATCAAACCAATCATTAACTTTGATACTGCCTCTGGCTTAACGCCCTGTCTCACAAAGCCTGCTTCTTGTGCCTCTACTAACCATTGTTGAAGCCATTCATAAATTGGTGCATAAACCGTCTCCCACTCTTTTAAATGCTCTGTAGCCGCCAGCCCTGCGTAAATTAACGCTTGGATGTCATGATACGTCCGAGCTACTTCAAATATGGAGTGGATAATGTGTTGGAGTTGCTCCTTATGAGGCGCGCTTTTATCTACATTCTCGTTAACTACATCTAATGTTTTGGCCACCATGACCTCAGCAATCGCTGGCATTAACGACCACTTAGACGGAAAATATAAATAAAATGTGCCTTGTGCAATGCCAGCACGTTTCACAATATCTGAAATGGTTGCTTTGTGCACACCGTTTTCTTTAAATGCCTCAATCGATGCTTGAACAATCATTTGCTTTTTATCCATGTACTCATCCCCCTGACTGACTGTCATTCATTTTACAGCATATACTAATTTTTTGCAAGTAAACAAAAAGCTCACTCGCTAAAGTGAGCTTTTATTTATTCAACTGTTACTGCAATTGGTGCAATGCGAAGTGACGGACTACTAACGCGTGCAAAGCCTGCATATATGTCGTCTGCTACCGCTTCAATTGTTGTTAACAACTCAAAGAAATTACTCGCAATGGTCATTTGTTTAGTTGGACCTACAATTTTACCATCCTCGATATAAAAACCGCTTGCTGCTACCGAAAAGTCCCCTGATATTGTATTAGCACCTGCATGTAGTCCAGCTAAACTGGTAATTAACACACCCTTATCAATTTCAGTAATAAGTTTATCCTTACTCACAGCCCCAGCCTGTAAAATAAATTTATGCGGTGCAATTGAAATAGTCCCTTTATACGAAGGCTTATACGCATTCCCTGTTGTCACTACACCTGCTTCTTCTGCCGTGCGTCGGTTGTGCAGTAAAGTTTGCAATACACCTTGCTTAATAATTGTGCGCGGCATTGTTGCTACGCCCTCTGCATCAAAAGTAGTTTTGCTTAATGATTTTATATAACGAGGCTCATCTGTAATTGTTACTTGTGCTGCAGCCACTTGTTTTCCTACTTTACCTTGTAAGCGAGACATCCCTTTTTGTGCTTCCTCCGCGGAAAAAGATGAAGTAAAAACATTTAACAGTGCAGTTGCCGCTTCGTTTTCTAAAATTACAGGGTATTTTTCTGACGCGATGGATAGTCCACCTAAACCAGCGACTGCTTGTGCAGCTACTCGCTTCGCAAAACGTTCACTTGTAAACTGTGTTAGGTCGTCAATAATCTCAACTTCACTACCTGTTTTTGTTTCACCATTTGCCATAGCTACTGCGTTTGCATAAATAATTAAGCCATTACTTGCCTCGTGCAAATCAAGCCCCTTAGCATTTACTAAATGACGCTCACCTGTAAATAATTGCATCTGGCAATAACTCACACGCTTAATACGCTCATCTAGCGCTAGGATTTGCTCTTCTACTTGTTGCAATGTACTAATCATTGCTGCTGGCGTAACAGCTTCTAAGTTGTCGTTATAAAATGCTGCCTGTGCATAACGCTCACTACCAGCAAAGCTCGTTGTAGTGTCTTCAATCTCAATGACATCAGCATTTTTCTTTACTGCCTCTACAAGAAAGTGAATAGAGTCTTGCTCAATTTTTTCGGTATAGGCATAACCCATTTTGTCATTAAAGCGAGCTCTAAAGCTAACACCACCTTCTTCTGAGGTTTCGTAAGTATCTAGTTCGCCTTCATTTACTTTAACACTAGTAGCTGAGCTAAATTCTGCATACACCTCAGCATCTTGTAAGCCTTCTGCAATTGCAGCTTGTAGTAGCGCTTGTTGAAATTGTTGTCGCTCCATTTATAACCCCTCCTTTGTACCGCCCACGGTCATTTCGCTTACACGTATCATTGGTTGCCCAACATTTACCGGAATACTGCCACTCAGCGAGCCACACATACCAGCACCGTGCGCTAAATTATTGCCTACACGGTCTACATTAAATAAGGTTTCGGCGCCATTACCAATTAACGTAGCACCTTTGATGGGTTGTTTAATTTCACCGTTCTCTATAATATAGCCTTCCATTACTGCGAAGTTATAATCTCCTGTTGCCGGGTTAACAGAACCACCGCCCATATATTTTGCGTAAATGCCATACGCTGTATCCTTAATAATACTTGCCGGATCTGATGTACCATTTTCAATAAAGGTATTGGTCATGCGTGATGTAGGATTGTATCGGTACGATTGACGACGGGATGAGCCAGTAGCTGTAGTATTCATACGACGCGCATTAAATTTATCTACCAAATAGCCGCGTAAAATACCATCCTCAATCAATACATTGCGGCGAGTTTTTTCACCTTCATCATCAACATTAAGTGAGCCCCATTCATTAGCTAAAGTGCCATCATCTACGTATGTTACTAAATCTGAAGCTACTTTTTCACCAATACGATTAGCAAATACAGAGTTGTTTTTCGCAACAGCTGTGGCCTCAAGTCCATGACCACAAGCCTCGTGGAAGATAACACCGCCAAACTCATTATCAATAATAACTGGGAACTTGCCACTCGGACACTCCTCAGCATCTAGCATCGTTACTGCAATACGTGCTGCTTCCTTCGCGTAGTGTTGTAAATCTAGGCCTTCTATAAATTCAAAGCCTGCATGCGCACCAGGTCCATAATGCCCTGTTTGAATATGCTCACCATCTTTTGCGGTAGGTACGATTGTAAGGCGTGAGTGAACGCGTGTATCCTCTACTTGCTTGCCCTCACTATTAGCGATTAATACATGTTGCTCTTCTTCAAAGTAGCGTACACGCACTTGACTGATTTTATCACTGTAACTACGCGCAATCTTGTCTGCATTACGCATCACCGCTACCTTTTTATCATAATCTACACTTTGTGGCATCTGTAAAATACGATTCACAATTGCTACCTCTTGCTTACTAAGTGGCTGTAATGTACCGCCTTTACCATTTACGATAGCAATAGCTGCTCGTTTTGCAGCCTTAATTAACGCCGCTTCCGAAAAATCAGTTGTATACGTATAAACATTTTGTAAGCCTGAAAAAATACGAATACCAATACCGAAATCACGTCCTGATACGGCACGTTCAATTTTATGGGATTGTAGCTCTAAATGATTGGCAAAACGATCCTCTACAAAAATTTCTGCAAAGTCGCCACCAGTTGATAAAGCCGCCTCTAGTACATTTTCAATAGTTGATTGTTGTAACATGATGAAAGCCCCCTTTGCTCATCAGTATAACAAAAAAAGGCATGAGCCTGACAATGTCAGACTCACACCTCGCCTTTACGTACTTGTTTTGCCAATGTACGCTTTTGCATAGTGGCATTTAAAACGCCACCAAAGATTAAAATCATACCTGTAAAATACAGCCATAGCATCAGCATAATAACGCCACCAATACTGCCATATGTTGCAGAGAAGTTACCAAAATTATCAACATAAAATGAGAAACCATACGTTAAAATCATCCACGCTGCCGTTGCAAATACTGCACCTAGCCATACACTACGCAATTTTAGACGCGGATCCGTATTTGGTACAACCCAATACAAACCAATAAGCACTACAAAAATAAGTAATGGGGGCATCACCCAACTAATCACACCAAGTAAGTTAACAAAGCTCATCTTAATATCAATAAACGATGTAATAAAGCTAATGATTTGTTGGCCAAAAATAGGTAATACTAATGCTAACAACACTACAATAACAAGTGCTAAAGTAAACACTAATGAGAGTGCGCGATCTTTCATGCCAGACTTACCCTCAGTTTCATATGCTTTGTTTAAAGCATTCATTAATGCATTAATACCTTTGGAAGCTGACCAAATTGTACCTAAGATACCGATGGATAATAACCCACCATTACGATTAGTTAACACATCTTTAAGCGTACCCTCTATCATTGTATAGATTTCATTTGGCATAATGGTTGCTAAAAAAGAGTAAATTTGTTCAACTTGTAAATTTAAAAATGGTAGTAATGTTACTAAAAAAATAATTAACGGGAAGAAGGATAGTAAAAAGAAATACGCAAGCTGTGCACCTAATGCCGAAATGTCTACACGTTGCACACGCAATAGTAAGTCTTGCATAAACCCTTTCCCTGTTAATACATCAATATCCTCTAACTGTGGTGAAACGAGAGCTTTAACCTTTTCTATCGTTTCATTCTCTTTCTTTTCCTCAGCCTGAGCCATAACCATTCCCCCTAATTTTTAGTGAGAGGCGCTGTCTTCTTTATCAAATGCAGCTTTTGTTTCGCTAACCATAGACTGAATTGTGCTTGGCGCATCCTTTAATTGCTCTACTTGACTCATTAATGATTGAATGCCGTCATTTGCGCCGTTATATAATCCTTGTGCTTGTTCGACTTTTTCAGCAATCATTTCTTGTAATTCGTCGCGGTTAGCGGCGTAATATGACACTGTACCAGCCACTGTTTTTGTTGTTTCGATTGTTTTCTCACGCGTTGTACGGTCTAGCATACTAATTGCTGCGCCTGCTAACGCTCCTAATAGAATTGATGGTAGTAGTTTACTTTTTGCCATAATACTCTCCTCCTAAGTTATCTGTATATTCCCTTTTGCGTTTACCTTAAACGCTCGTACATTACTATCTTACCAAAAAATACACGACTATAGATAACTTTTCAAAGTTGACTTTTTCGTAACATAATGGAATGATAAATTTAACGATACAGGAAGGCGGTTTTGTTTACTATGGATTTAACAACACCCACTAAAGAAAATGTTCAATATATGATTGAACAGCTAAAAGAAAAGCTACGCATGGTAAATGTCGATGCAATGCGCTCAGATAATTTTGGCGAAGACAACTACGAAGACCTTCACTACCTTTATAATATGGTAATGAAGCGTGACAATTTCAGTCCAAGTGAAATGCAAGCAATTGTTGCTGAGCTTGGTTCATTACGTAAATAAGTAACAAGCCCTCACTTTTGTGAGGGCTTGTTTTATACTTGTAAAAATAAACGACCATGTTGGCAAAGTAAATGTGCTTTTTTGTGCATAGCTGTTGCAGGTGCAATTGTAATATGCTCAATTTCAATTGTAATGAACTGATTCATAATATCAAAAAAGTATTTCATCTCTTGCTCCGCCTCTTGGTATACAGGCTTTACACATTGATTTTTAATAAAATAAATAACGCTTGTATTATCGCTATACAATTGCACCTCACTAACATCATTCGCAAAAGCTAGTTCAATTGCTCGCTTACATGCATAAAGCTCTGCACCATAACTTTGGAGTGCTAGGTAGTGTGGTGGTACAACACCATAATCCTTAACGGTTGTAGTAACGACGCCATAATAACCTTGCCCACTCATTGGAAAATAAGCGCCATCTACATACCAACCAACTGGTGCGGTAGGTTGGCTATTTTTCACCTTTGCTATCGGCTTTGGTTTTACTACTGCCTTTGGCTGTTTTTCTCTTTTGGTTAGTTGATGCTCTATCATACAAGCTTCAGCTTCTTCGCTTGTTTTAAAAGCAAAGAGCTTACTCCCCTTAACACCTGACGTTTGTTTCAACGCTAGCTGAGATGACGTATATAAACCTGGTTTTGTACCCCTTACTACTACAAAGTATTTATTTTTACTCATTTCTCTCTCCCCTTTCGTATAAAAAAAGCAGGATGCCTAAGCACCCTGCTCCACTCAGATAGCACATGTGCTGTCATAAGTTTATTCTTGCTGTTCGTCTTCCATTGTAACAGTACCATCCTCTAGTACACGTGGTTGAATTAATACCTCAACACGGCGGTTTTTCGCTCGTCCTTCATCAGTATCATTAGTGTCAACCGGCTTGTTTTCGCCGTAACCCTTAGCACTGAAATACTTAGGATCTAGCTGAGGATTGCTGACCATTAATTGCTGTAAAAAATTCACTGAACGCATTACAGATAATGACCAGTTGGATGGGAACTGTGCCGTACTGATAGGCACGTTATCCGTATGACCTGTGATTACCACATTACGTGGTGGATCAAAAACTAAAATTTGCGATAGCTCGTCTGCTACAGGCACATACTCTGTTCGAATAGTAGCCTGTCCCATATTAAATAAGATAGAGTCACGAATTGTTACAAGTAAACCCTCGTCTGTTAATGTAGTGTCAAACATTTCTTCTAGCTCATTATTGGCAATAAAACCATCCACACTGTCTTTAATTTCACCCAGCGCTTCTTGGTCTTCCATATAGGCAGAACTTTGCATCATGTCTTCTAAATCTTGTGATTGTGTAGGTGTCATTGTATCAACAGGTGACGGATGCTCCATAAAGCCCGTACCTCCATCAAATACCTGATTAAATACCTCTGACATTCGTTCTAATTTTTGTTGGTCAACGGAGCTCGAAGCAAACAGTACAATAAATAGCGCTAATAGTAACGTTAAAATGTCGGCGTAAGGAACCAGCCAGGATTCATCAACATGCTCCTCTGGCTTTTTACGCTTAGGCTTCTTGGCCACCGCCTCCACCTTCTCCCATAATTTGTTTACGTTCTGCCATCGTTAAATATGAAGATAGTTTTTGCTCAATGACGCGTGGTGCCTCACCCTCAAGTACGGATAAAATCCCTTCAATCATCATGTACCGTTGCTTTACTTCAATTGCGGATTTACGCTTTAATTTATTGGCGAATGGGTGCCATAAAACGTAACCAGTGAAAATACCAAGGAGTGTTGCAACGAAAGCGGCTGAAATCGCATGGCCTAATTTATCAATATCATTCATATCCTTTAAGGCTGCAATCAGACCAATTACCGCACCAAGTACACCAAGTGTTGGCGCATATGTACCCGCTTGTGTAAATATGGCTGCGCCGGATGCATGACGATCTTCCATCGCTTCAACTTCCTCAGTTAACACGTCTCTTATGTAATCTGCGCTTTGACCATCAATAGCTAAGGTCAAACCGTTTTTCAAAAATGGGTCTTCTACTTCATTTGACTTACCTTCAAGCGCTAGTAATCCTTCACGACGCGCTAAGTCAGCCCACTCTGAAAACATTTTAATTAGCTCAACATCACTCGCTAGCTTTGTTTCTGTAATTAAAATTTTAAATAATGTTGGAACATTTTTAAGTTCCTTCATAGGCACTGCAATTGTTACCGCTGCGATTGTACCAAAGATAATAATTAAGATAGCGGCTGGGTTTATTAAAGCATCCAGACCAACACCTTTTAATACCATCCCTGTTAATAGCGATGCAAATGCCAGTATAAGACCTACTACCGATGATATATCCATTATCCTACCTCCATGTATGATAGCCCCTGCGGGATTTACTAAATAATACTACTCTTATATTTTAACAACTTTTCACAGAAAACGGTTGATTTACTTATAAATCTTCTGCGATGATGAATTAAATTGTTACAAATTAATCACTATTCAAAGATATACTTTACCATTTTTACTGTGCAAGGCAGTTGTGAACTACCATTTCATATTTTAGCCTTACTTTTGCATAGTGTGTATTGTATACTTAAGTTATAATAGTTTTTAATTACCTAGTAGAGAGGAGTATTATTTCTATGTTTACTGCAACTATCTTAGGTTTCTCAGTTATTATTTTGATTTCTATCGTGTTCTTCATCGCTTACCTAATGTTCGGTTTAGACTCTTCATCAGCGTCTAAAGTAGATCCAGCTCCAGAAACTAAATAATCTGATTCCTAGCGAAAAACCCTTAGCTTATGATGTAGCTGGGGTTTTTTTAGTATGCATTTCTTTTTACATTGTAAAGGATTATTCCCTATATTCCTATGTTTTTAAATCAAGATAAACCTAAAGTATGAGCTAATAAATCAATAGACCTACAACTTTAGCCGAAATTTCGGCTTTATTTTTCATAAGCACCTTATTATTTCACAATTAATTTGACATATCGTTCTTTTTTCTTACTATGAATGCTCTTTGAAACTCCATTTTTGCGGCTCAGTAGTTTATCCTAGATAAACTCTGTATTATGTAAAGATTAGCTACTGTTTTTCATAATTTGTTAAAATTCAGTATTGTCTGTTTCTATTTTCTTTGTATTATTTTAAAATAGGAGAGATGGGAGAGGAGATATAGACATGACAATTTTACAAAATATTCTTAGCTTTAATAAAGATTTCGTTAATAACAAGGAGTATGAACCGTATATCACGACCAAATTTCCTGATAAACGCATCGTTGTTCTTTCATGTATGGATACTCGTCTCGTTGAGCTTTTACCAAAAGCAATGAACTTACGTAACGGAGATGTTAAAATCGTTAAAAGTGCGGGGGCACTTGTAAGTCATCCATTTGGTGCAATTATGCGTAGTTTGCTAGTGGCTGTGTATGAGCTACAAGCGGATGAGGTATATGTAGTGGGCCATTACGATTGCGGCATGAGTGCCGTTGACCCAGAAAGCATGATTCAAAAAATGATTGAGCGCGGCATTAACCCCGAAGTTATTGATATGGTGGAGTTTTCAGGTATTGATTTAAAAGATTTCTTACGTGGCTTTGGTGACGTGGCAACAAGTGTTATGAAAAGCGTAGAAACAATCCGTAACCATCCATTAATGATTAAAACAATCCCTGTACATGGTTTAGTCATTGATCCAAATACAGGTCGCTTAGATGTTATCGAGGACGGCACTGTCGTTCGTTTATAATTAGCAAGGAGATGATACCTAGGTATCATCTCTTTTTATATGTTTCTCTTAACATGGCATACATATAATGATCTTCCCACTTCCCATTAAGCCATAGCAACTTACGCAATAATCCTTCCTCCGCAAACCCTGTCTTTATGAGTACACGGCGTGAGGCTAAATTTTGCGGGGCAACATAGGCTTCAAGTCGATGAAGCTCTAGACGCTCAAAGGCAAAGCGCTGCACTAGCTTAATAGCTTCTGTCATAATGCCTTGACCTACATAATCTTTAGCCATTGCATAACCAATAAAGCCACTTTTATAAGGCATGCGCTTAATACTATAAAGAGCTATATGACCCACTAATATATCTCCTACAAACACACCAAACGTAAATTCACGATTGCGTTGTGCTAAATAATTACCTTCGATTATTTTTTTTCGTTGAGCTTGTGCAGTATAATAATAAGCTGAGTGTATCGGTTCGAATGTTGACCAAGCCTCTTTATTGGCAAATAAAAATTGTGCAAGTTCGTCAGCATCTGATGGTTTAAAAATACGAATAAAACAACGCTCCCCCGTAATCATCATACGAGGTGAGCGTTGTGGTAAGAAACGTAATAACCAATTAAGCATTATTTTTTCTTATGTTTCTTCTTAATTTTCTTTTTAATTTTTTCTTTTTCCTTAATCATTTCTTCGCCATCAGGTGTGTTGCCTAGTGCATCCGTTAATTTTAAACCGCGTTTTTCTAAGTTTTCTTCGATTAAGCGCAGTGTTTCTTCCAACACATGAATACGTGCGTAACGCTTGTTATTACCTGGCACAACTACCCATGGTGCATTAGCTGTATCTGTCTTATCAAACATGTCTTCCGCAGCAACCTCATACTTTGACCATTTATCACGATTACGCCAATCTTCGTCTGTTAGCTTCCACGCTTTATATGGATCATTCTCGCGGTCAAGGAATCGTTGTAATTGTTCTTCTTTTGACACGTGTAACCAGTACTTGACAATGATATAATTACCATCTGTTAGCATCTTTTCGAAATTATTAATTTCGTTGTATGCGCGTGACCATTCATTTTTCGTCGCAAAGCCCTCAACACGTTCAACTAATACACGGCCATACCATGATCGGTCAAAAATACCGATTTGTCCGTGCTGTGGTAGCTTGCGCCAGAAACGATGCATGTAGTTATAACGTAATTCGTGAGGTTGTGGTGCAGAAATTGGGTGTACTATGTAGCCGCGTGGGTCAATTTTTTCTGTGATACGCTTAATTGCGCCACCTTTACCTGCCGCGTCCATGCCTTCGAATACTAAAATTAAACCAATTTTATTTTTAAGTAAAAATTGTTGTGCGTTTAACATTTCGTATTGCAACACTTCAAGTTTTTGATTGTACGTTTCTTTATCAAGCTTAATGTTGAGATCTAATTCTTTAAGGCGTTCTGACATATGATCACTCCTAAATTATTTGATAACTCTACTTTACTAAATTTTGAGAAATAATGATACCGAATTACACTTAATTAACCAATAAGGGGGGTTTTATGTGCTATATTTTTTAATGATGCTTACCACCTACTGTGGTTCCTTAGTTGCGGCTGTGCTATTTTACATTTGGCATATTACGGCCATTGATGCACTCAGTACTATCACGCGCTACCCTGTGTTATTATCACCTACACACTTGTTGTATACGTTTGTATTTGTACTTTATATGGTGCTTGGCTATTGGCTACTAAAGGAGGCACGTCAGCATACACTAAAGCGTGCACTATTATTTAGCGTTAGTATGCTGTTACAAATTGCTTTGTTTATTGTTTGGCATTTAGAGTTAATTCGCTATATGCTACTCATTAATATATTGCTGATGGTAACGTTGTTTTTATTGTACCGCACGTATGACACAGCTAACATCAAGGAACGTTTGCCCATCTCACTTTTTTTTGCTTGGGTAACCTTTTCTACCATCTTTATTTTTGAACTTACCGTTGTTTTTTATAGCTTTCATGGCTTTGGCCTAAGCAAACAACTCTGGGTAATTGTACTGTTAACAATTGGTGCTGCAATTGCATTACATATGCGCTACCACTATAATGACCGTTCCTTTTCTATCGTATTTATTGTTATTTATCTTGGCATCGGTTTACATTTACGCTTCGACGAAATGCTTGTAACACTATGCACCTTATTTTTAAGTGGTGTATTAATCGCAGGTATTTTATATTTACAAAAAAACACAGCGCGCTCATAACAAGCGCACTGTGTTTTTTTAGTCTTCTAATTTTGTTAAGATGATTGGCTCGCCTTTTGTGACTACAATAGAGTGCTCGATTTGTGCAACGCGTGATTTATCTGGCGTTACAAATGTCCAGCCATCACCAAGTTCTACAATATGCTCAGCTTTTTCCGAAATAAACGGTTCAACGGCTAGCACCATACCCTCTTTCATAATTGTTGAGTCCCATGCATCATAATAATTAAGCACATGATTTGGCTCTTCATGCAATGAGCGCCCTAAACCGTGTCCTGTTAAGTTCATAATAACTGTTAAATCATGCGCATAAGCTTCGCGCTCAACCGCTTTACCAATTTGGTTAAGCTTAGAGCCAGCTTTTACTTTTGTCATTGCGCGGTCAAATGATGATGCCGCTACATCACAAAGTTTTTGTAGTTTGTCGTCTGTACCAACTACAAATGAAATACCCGTATCTGCAAAATAACCCTCACAAGAGCCTGACACATCAATATTAACAATGTCGCCCTCTTTAATTACGCGGTTACCTGGGATACCATGCGCTACTTCTTCATTAACACTAATGCATGTGTAACCAGGGAAATCATACTCTGCTTTTGGTCCTGAAACTGCACCTAGCTCTTCAAACATGCGACCTGCAATATCATCTAACTCTTTCGTAGTCACACCTGGCTTTGTTGCTTCTTTCATGACCTCGCGGATTTGTGCCATAATGCGTCCTGATTTTTTAAATGCTTGTAATTCTTCATCTGTTGTAATAATCATTGTGAAACGTCCCTTTCCTATCATAAGATACCTTTAATAATAGCACAGTTTATTTTCGTGAAAAGTGTTTAGCTCCGCAATATCTTTGAAACTTTTGGTAATTGGCATACGTATAAATAAAGGAGGAGTGATATTTATGGAAAATGAACGCGTACTTGCTTCACTTAGCTACTTTAGTATCTTTTTTGCACCCTTTTTATTCCCTATAATTTTATACTTGATTGTTAAAGAAGAATTTATTAAACACCATGCAAAGCGTGCCTTGTTATCACATCTAGTACCCGTAGTGTTTGGCTTTATTCTCATGTTTTTCTTGTTAACTGGCTCACTGTTAACAGAAGCAAACAATAGTGCCGGCACAGGGATTGCAATTGGCTACGTAATTGGCATGATTGCATATTTTGCTGTAACAATTGGCTTTTTCATTTGGAATATCGTTCAAGGCATTCGTGTTTTGAAGTTTTAACTCTAGCATTTTAGGCTAAATACTAATAAAGGAGTGGTTAAGTATGGCTAAAAGACAAACAAAAGCACAGCCTAATGAATCAAAGATAGGTAAAATTATTCGCTTTGGGATGGTATATGCGCCAATTATTATTCCTATAGTGCGTAAGGTAATGAATAATCGTAAAAAAACAAAATAACAAAAAGAGCTTGCAGCCCGACGCTGCAAGCTCTTTTTTTATGCAAAAGTCACAGCTGTTGTACTGTAGCCTTCCTTCATCTTTGTAACATGTAAAATGGCAGGCATCTCATCTTTTAATTCAGCCACATGCGAAATAACCGCAATAGTACGTCCTGTATTGCGTAATTCAATTAATGTAGTAATCGCTCGTCTTAATGCCTCCTCATCTAATGAACCAAAGCCCTCATCAATAAACATCGTGTTAATTTGTACATTACCATTAAAGCTTTGAATCACATCTGACACACCTAAAGCCAAGCTTAACGAAGCATTAAATTTTTCGCCACCTGATAAGGTTTTAACATCTCGTTGTGCATCAGCATAGGCGTCATACACGCTTAAATCTAACCCAGTTTGTGATCGCTTGTCACTTAACTCTGTGGTGCGTACTAATTGATACTGCTCATTAGAAAGTACGCGAAGACGTAAGTTTGCCGCTTCAATAATTTGTTGTAAGTAATACGTTTGCACATAGCGCTCAAAAGATAAATTGAGCTCATTTTTGCCTGTTAACGCATCTGCAAGGTGAGCAATTTGTGCCCGCTCTTGCTCTAGCGTACCAATACGTTTTATGAGTGTCTCAAGCTGTGTGAGTAGAGATGTACATGCTTTAATAAATTGTGTTACTACATCAATATTTTTATACGCTTCTCTCGCTGATTGCTCTGCTTTTTGTACCTCCAAAACGAGAGGTGCTATGTCTTTTACTTGTTGTCCCTTGTAGTTAGCTAACGCTACTAGCTGCTTTTGTAAGTCATGCTTTGCTGTGTCATATTCCTGAATATTATGTTCAAATTGTCGCTGATTGGCTATTGGTAGCACACTTTGTTCATATACTTTAGCATCTGTAAAGCCTGCTTGTTGCATAGCCTGCTGTGCTTTTTGCTCTGCTACTTGCACAGTACTGCTGGCGTGTGTAACGCGCTCTTCAGCTACACGTAAAGCAATCTCACTTTTATGGTATAGTACTGAACTTTGCTGGTGTTGATCTGTTGCTTGTTCATAAGCTACAACTAACTTTTCAAGTGACTGCTTGTCTTGTGCAATAGCATCAGTCAGTTGTTGCTCACTTCTCTCTCCTAGCTCTTGTTGTAAAAGTGTTGCTTTTATCTGCTCCTGTTGCTTAGCTTGTTGTAACTCCTCATAAGAAGCCTTATAGCGCTTCACATTTTCCTGATGTTGTGTCAGTTGTTCAGTTAATTGTTCAGCTTGTGTACGTTGCGTAGCTAGTGTTTTGCGAATAGCATTATGCGCCACATAGCCCTCCACCAACTCAGCTTGCAAAGCTTCAATTGTTTGCAAATCTTGTTGCGGCTCTTCAAGCTCCGCTATGCGCTCTTTACCATGTGCAACATCACTAGTAGCTACTACTAACGCATCCTTTGCCTGCTCATACGTTTGTTTTGTCATCTCATAGTATGCCAAATCAAAATCTGCTGGGAAGGTAGCAAGCTGTTTCGCTATAACTGTATTTGCACATACTGGGCAAGTATCTCCATCATGTAAATGAATAGCTAGCTCTGCAGCACGTTGTTGATTACGCTTGGCTTTCACCTGCTCATAGCTAGCTTGTGCTTTATGTAACGCCTGCTCACATGCAACAACCTCTGCTTCAAAACGCTGTTGCTTAGCTTGGACATTAGTATAAATCGTTAACTTACGTTGTTCTTGCTGCAGTTGCGCTAATTCAAATTCGTAATTAGGTGCTGCCTCTACTTGTTGTTGAAGCTGTGATACGCATTGTTGTAGCTCTGTTAGTTGCTGTTGTAACGCTTGTTCTTTTTGCTCTTCAGCTTGTAATTGTTGCGTTTGCGCTGTTAATTGCTGTGTTAGTATTTTTACATCTGCTGTACACTTTGCGAGCGATTGTAAGCGTGGTAATTGCTGTTCATTCTCTTTAATAGTAGTGCGTAATTGCTCCATTTGAGGTAATGTTTTTTGCACTGCTGTAAATGTCTCAGTTGATTGTTGGTATAACGTATTAGCTGTTGCATACTGCGCCTGCACAGTTGTTAATTGTTGCATTGCTTGCTGATATGCGAGCTGTGCTTCGTCACACGCTTCCATATAAGGGCGGATTTGTTCTGCTTGTTTGGCTAATGCTAGTTGCTGACGCTTAACTTCAATTGCTGACGCTTGTTGTTGCACGGCTTCGTACGCATTAGCAGCCTCCATATAATTTGCGATTTGTTCGTTATGTTTACGTCCATCCTCTAACTGCTCACGTGCAACGACTACCGCTTGCTCAGCCTGCTCATACTGATTTTTAGCAACCTGTACTTGTTGCTGGTAAAATGCTAGTTCTTCTTGTAAAGCTAGCATCAGCTGATTGGTATTAATCTCTTCTTGCGTTGCAATATCAGGTAATTTTGAAGCAGGGCGCGCATATAATGCCTCAGGGATTTGCTTCATAAAATATTGAAGCTCTTGTTTGCTCTCACGGTATAGGGCGTCTTTATGCTTTTTATGCTCATTCATGTGGAGTGCAATTTGCTGATAGCGTACCGTCGCAAAGATTTTGCGTAAGATTTCCTCTTTATCTAATGAGTTAGAAGTTAATAATTTACGAAACTCGCCTTGCGGTAGCATAACAATTTGGCGAAACTGATCCGCATCTAAGCCAATAATTTCGATAATTTTAGGATCAATTGTGCGTTTGTTTTGCTTTTCCGTACAAAGAAATGGCTTGCCATTTTTTATTTCGAACAACTCAATTTTGTCACCGGTTTTTGTTTTATTGCCCTGTTTAACATGACCTAGTTGACGGGTAATTTCGTACACACGGCTATGCATTTCAAAGCGAAGCGTTACAGACGTATGCAAGTTATCGTCTGCAAAGTCACTGCGTAGCCCATCAACTTTACCGCTGCGGTCCTCACCACTAGCACTATCGTAAAGAGCAAAACTAATGGCATCAAAGATAGTCGTTTTACCAGCGCCTGTTGCGCCTGAAATCGCAAAGATGCCTTGCTCATGTAATTTGGTGAAATCAATTTCCTCTTTATTTTTATAAGGCCCAAAGGCCGTCATTGTTAAATGAAGTGGCTTCATGCACGACGCCCTCCTTCCTCTAACTCATCTAATGCTTGTAAAAAAAGTGCCGCTGTTTCATCTGCGGGTAGTTTTCCTAAAACTTCTTGGTAAAAACTTTCGAATAATTGCAGATCATTCATTTCTTCTACTTTTACTGTTGTCATATGATTAGCTACAGCTGTTGCTGCCTCCCGTACGACATGCATCGCATTTGGATATACTGTACGTACTCGCTCCATTGGCGAAGCTACAGGATGCTCATTAGTTAAGCGTACAAAAACATAATCCTCACAACGCTCGTGCTGTAAAATTTCTTCGATGTTGCCTTCAATTTGGCGTAAGTCATAACGTGGCTCAAGCACCTGTTTGTTAACAGCTATCTCGCCAGTCGCATCAAGCTCAACGATATAATAACCCTTTTGATGTAAACGCTCAGACAAGGAGTATTTTAGTGGTGTGCCTGCATAGCGCACTTTTTCACTACCTACTTTATGTGCCTTGTGCAAGTGACCAAGTGCCGTATAATGAAACGGCTCAAATAATGTAGCGTCTACATAAGCTACACCGCCAACAGTTAATGGGCGCTCTGAGTCACTTGTATTTTCCTCATCACCTTCCCCATTTTTAGTCACAAAGGCGTGACCAATCAACACATGGCGCGCTTCTTTATCCATGGTGCTCGTTATTGTTTCAATTGTTTTTGCCATTGCTGCTTGATGTGTTGTAATCGTTTCGTCTTCATGTGCAAGTCGTACGACTCTATGCTCTGTAAAGGGCACTAAATGAAAGTGCACTTCACCAAATTCATCGTGGAGCACGACGCGCATAACTTCTTTATGGTACTCGCCTGCAACATAATAGCCGCTCTTTGCCATTAACTCGCTACCAAAAGCTAAGCGACTAGGGCTATCATGATTACCCGCTACGCAAATCACGGGTATCTCAAGCTCATTAATTAAAGTGTCGAGTGTTTCGTTTAATAATTGTACAGCCTCTACAGGTGGTAATGCACGATCATACAAATCACCCGCAATAATAATAACGTCTGGCTGGTGCGCACGCATCTGTGCGATAAACTGCTGTAAAATATAACGCTGGTCTTCCGTCATATAAATCCCTTGAACAATTTTGCCTAAATGCCAATCGGCTGTGTGTACAATTTTCATTGCTAAACTCCTCCAAAAGAAAACGTATGTTCTTGCATTGTAGCATAACTTACAAAAAAATACTGCCGCAACAGCACGCATTAGCGTAAACTGCTCCAACAGTATTAAATCTTTATACAAAATTATCGTAGCCCTTAAACACCGTTACAATATCTGCAATCGCTACACGCTTAGCTGGCTCATCTTGTTGCTCAGCCTGTTGTTGCGCAATAATATCTTTAAAGCTAAGCGGGTTTGGCGGTGGTGCTTGTGTAATCGCAAAACTATCTGAACCTGTGTAAGTACGCAAAAAAGCATTGGCCATGACACGGTAACCATCTAAGTTGGGATGGATATCCGCAGGGTTTGGTAAATAGCTTGTTGCTGTTAAACCAAAATCATCATAGAGTGGCACAAAGCTTGCACCTACACGGGTTGCCTCTTGCTCTAATATCGTATTGAGCTTTATAATTTGCTGTGCTGCCCCTTGCTTTTGATTGTCGTGCACATAAGGATAGGCAAAGTAATAACCCATCACATACACCTTAGCTTGTGGAGCTCGTGTTGCTAGCTCATCTAATAATACTATCATTTGCTTGCGTACACGGTTAAGTGCAAAGTCTGCATTCATTTGATTAAAACTAATCATGCCACTTGCTACATCTCTTGTGACAAGCGGCAATACGTCATTTGCACCGGCTGATACTGTAATAAGCGTTGCCTGTTGTAATAATGGCTGTGAAGCTTCTTCTTGCACACGCTCAATTACGTCAGTCGTCGTAAAACCTGGAAACGCTAATTCTTTCGAAAAAAAAGCTACTCGCCCCGCGGCTCCTAGCTGGCTCGCAATTAAGCCTGCATAGCCATAATCAATTTCTTGATACGGCGTTTGCCCTGCAGCTAGTGAGTCCCCAATCGCAATATAATTTTCATTAGCATAGGCGGGTGTTGCCAATAACCAAATCATTACCATACTACTTAGTACGCGCTTCATTACAGTCCCACCTTTTTTAAAACGCCCAGCTACCCTTACGGAAGATTGGCTCTGCTGTACCGTCCGCTAAAATGCCATCAATAGCCATCTCTGCACTACCAATCATAAAGTCTTCATGCGTAATCGAAATATTAGCGCCCACAGCTGCAAGCTCCTTATCTGTCATATCACGTCCACCTGCTAAACAAGTTGGGTATGCTTCACCAATGGCTAAATGGTTAGAGGCATTTTCATCAAATAATGTATTGTAAAATAAAATATTTGAAGCTGAAATCGGTGACTCATGCGGCACTAGTGCTACCTCGCCTAAATAGCTTGAGCCTTCGTCAACGCTCATTAACTGCTGTAATAAATCATTACCTACACCAGCCTCAGCCTTCACAATTTTGCCTTGCTCAAATGTCAGTGTAAAGTCGTCAATAATATTACCTTGGTAAACAAGCGGTTTTGTATTGCTAACATAACCATTTACACCTGTTTTATTAGGCAATGTGTATACTTCCTCTGTTGGCATATTTGCCACAAAAGTAACATCCTGTGGTGTTTTACTACTTGCTGCTAACCATAAATGCTCAGGCGCTAGTTCAATTGTTAAATCTGTACCTGGTGCTGTGTAATGGAGCTTTGTATAATGCTTAGCATTTAGCATTGCTGCACGTGCCTCAAGCCCTGTAATATGCTCACGCCACTTAGCTACTGCATCGCCTTCTCCAATACGTACGGTAGAAAAAATAGCATTCCATAGTGCTGTTACACGTTCTTCTTCTTTTAATTGTGGAAAGATTTTTGTTGCCCACTCTTTAGACGGTACAGCAACGATTGACCAAGCAATATCATCCTTCATTGCAGCAGCACGGTAGTTAGCTAATGCCTTGCCACTTGCTTTTTGTTGCTTAGTTAAGCGCTCAACATCAATGCCCGCTAATAAATCTGGATTGTCTGCATCAATCCATAATAACGCACCATTTTTAGCTACTAACTCATCACGTTGTAGTGCTGCCCATTGTGGGTAACTCTCAATTTCTTCATCACTTGCATGCTCGTAAAAAGCGCGTACCATTACATCATCCGTAAGCTGCACATGCACACGACCTGCGCCTGCCTCGTAGGCTTTCTTTACAACTAATCGTGCAAAATCAAGTGCTTCAACGCTCGTATTTACTAATAAATATTGTCCCTGCTGAATGTTTACCCCAACTTTTACGGCAAGCTCTGCATACTGTGCTAACTTATCTTCAAATGTCATATTATTTACGCCCCTTTTTTGTAAGTGTTGTTGAGTTCCCTTCGATTAATTGACCTTCATGCCAAATTTTTTGGATTGGCTTTTTCGGTAATTCTTTTGTTAAACGACGGAAGTCACGCTCATCACGGTATGATAATAAAGTTAATACTTTACCATCATTACCTGCACGGCCTGTACGACCTGAACGGTGTAGGTATTGCTCAATTGTACGTGGTACGTCTACATGAATAACATGTGTTAGTCCTTCAATATCTAAGCCACGCGCTGCAATATCTGTCGCAATTAAAATCGTTGCATCACCTTTACGGAAACTATCTAATGCTTTTTTGCGCTCTTCTTTTTTCATGTCTGAGTGCAGTGTAACAATCGGTGCATTGCGGTAAGAAAGCTTTGTTTCTTTCATTAATACTTGGTCAATATTATTGACGAAAGCTAGTGCATGGATGCCTTCTGTATGTGCAAGGCGACGTAAGAAGTCTGTTTTATCACGCTCATCAACTTTTACAAATGCATGCTCTACTTTGCTTACATGCACCATGTCCTCAGGTTTAATAAAAATACGTACAGGCTCAAACATCATACGCGATGCAACTAGCTCGATTTCTTCAGTAATAGTTGCTGATACAACTACTACTTGGCGTCCAAATTTTGCCCCGTCAATAAATGATTTAACAATTACACGGTACTCACGGCTAAGTAGTTGATCACATTCATCTAAGACAATTGTTTCGACATCTTTTAGTTTTAACTTACCTGAACGTACTAGTTCATTTAAACGACCCGGTGTACCTACAACGATGCTTGGCTTCTTTTTTAGTTTTTCGACTTGGCGAGCCATATTAGCACCACCAATTAATTGTTGAACAGTAATGTCTGTGCCCGCAATCCATGTACGAATCACTTCAACAATTTGCATACCTAACTCTTGTGAAGGTGCTACGATTAATGCTTGAATAGCTTTTCGATTACCATCTACCTTATTTAAAATTGGTAATGCATACGCTAACGTCTTACCTGAGCCTGTTGGTGACTCCGCTACAATGTCCTTACCCTCTAACATTGCTGGAATCATATCTTCTTGTATTTTCATTGGACGTTCAAATGTCCATTTCTTCTGCAAATCTTCTTTTAATAAGTCAATAACTGACATGCCTTGCCCCCACCTTAAATTATAATAATTTATTATACCATTGTTTTATTATGGCATTGTAAAAAAAGAAATGCACCGATACAACTCAGTGCATTTCTCTCACCTTATAACCGCTTGCTTTAATGGCATTAATCGCTAACACCACAAGCGAATCAATATATTGCTTACTCAATTGTAAATCACGATTAATAATAGATAGCTCTGTACAACCTAAAATAATATAATCACAGCCTGCATCTTGCATAGCTTGCTCAATGGGTTGCCACTGTGCATATGTAACACATTGCCCTGCCTTTACTTTATCATAAATCATTGCCATTACTGCCTGCTGAATAGTTGGTGCTGGCTCAACTGCTACCATACCTTGCTTAGCTAATGCTGATTGGTAAACACCTGAGGCTAATGTGCCGTCGGTTGCTAAAACACCTACACGCTGTGCACCAAGTTGTTTGGCTTGTAGCACGGTTTCTTCAATCATATGAAGAAGCGGTACACTACTGACACGGCAAATTTCATTATAAAATGTATGCGCGGTATTGCACGGCATAACTAACAGCTCTGCCCCAGCATCTATTAAGAGCTGGGCAGCTTGCTGTAGGTAAGGTATAGGATTTTGTGCTGTAGCGTCTAATACATACGCTGTGCGATCTGGTATTGTCGTGTCGTTATTAATAATGGTGTGCACGTGCTCTTGATCCTTGCTAGCATCTGTTAGGCGTACAATCATCTCGCCTAAAAACATCGTCGCAAGTGGCCCAACCCCACCAATAACTCCCACTTTTTTCATTTACTCTGACAAACCTTTTTTATTAAAGTATTTTTTGTATTTACGGTAATGATTTAGTGTATGCAACTGCAATTTAACCCAACGTTTTGGATTTAAATCCTTGCTGTAAAATAACGAATTTGTTACTTTACCCGCTTTGATTAATTGCTTAGCTTTCTTTACCATTGCTGGGTTATCCGCATATTTAAATAACACACCATGCGGAATAATTGTCCATAAATGTTCGTCCTGTACATACACAAGCTCTTGCTCTTTATGCAACATATAATCATCCGTCACATATTTCATTAAGTTATGACCACTCGCTGTTACATAGTAACTTGAGCGTCCATTACGCAAATTAATCTCAAAGAGTTTGTATGTGCCATCGCGCTCGTCGTACTTCATATCAAAGTTTGCGAAACCTGTGTAGCCAATATCTTCAAGGAAAAATTTAATTTGGTCCATTAACGCTTTGTCATACGTTGTAATAATTGCCGCATAGCTACCAATGCCTTCTGGAGAATGCTCCTCTAAAATCGGATTACCTAAGCACATTAGCTTCACTTTTCCTTGCTCATTGACATAGGCATTTAATACACGCATGTACGAGTCATCACCAGGGATAAACTCTTGGATGACAAGTGTGTCCTTGTAAGTAGAAGCATAAATCGCCTGCAAAATCGCTTGCTTTTCGGCTTCATCATGCGCAATAAATACTTTCTTTTTACCAGGGAAAGCACAAGCCCAGTACGCTACAGAATTTGATGCTTTAATAATAATTGGGTATTGGAATGGCACCTCAAATGTTTGGTAATCATCGTATGTGCATAAGGTAGTTTTGGGATAAGCAAAATTATAGGTCTCACACATTTTATAAAAGTTTTCTTTTAATAAAATTTGGTCCATTAGCGCCTCGTCAATGTAGGGCACAGTAAAATACTTTTTGAGTTCGGGCTTGTTTTTAATAATTAGCTTGGCATAGTCGTCACCACACGCTAATAATAATAAACGTTTATCTTGACCATAAACTTGCGCTACTTGCTTTAAAGCTGCTAAAAATACATCTTGCTCATTTAATTTATCGATTTCATTAAATTCTAGAATTGAACTATGCTCTGTCGCTGATAATTGTGAGCGTCCTAAAACTAATGGCTTGATGCCATACTCCTCATAAAATGCGCGCGCCATACCATAGGCATTCATATCAGAACCTAGTAAAACGGGTAAAAAATCATACACCTTTTCCTCCACTACCTTTCAACATTATGAATCTCTGTTAGTTTTTTAAAAAATATTGTTCATACCATACAAGGAACATATACACAGACCAAATTTTACGTTGGTTTTGCGCTTCACCTTTATAATGGTCGACTAATAATTTCATAATTTTATTTTGATCAAAGAATTGTGCTGCATACTCACTCTCAAACGCTTTTTTAACGGTTGTAAAGAAAGCTTCTTCTTGCAGCCATACACGGATTGGTACAGGGAAGCCGAGTTTTTTACGTTTTACCCACTCTTCTGGTAAGGCGTGGCGTGATGCCTCGCGGAAAGCATACTTTGTATCAATATCATTAACACGGTACTCTAGTGGTAAACGCTCTGCTACTTTTAATAGCTCCCCATCTAATAATGGCGTACGTACTTCTAAACCATGCGCCATTGTCATTTTATCCGCTTTTAATAAAATATCATCTACCATCCATAAATGGAAATCTAACACTTGTTTTTTTGTTGTGTCATCTTCGCCTTTTAATGTATCGTAAATCGGTTTTGTAATGTCCTCAACTGTTGGTGCCTCTTGGAAGCGCGGACGTAAAATAGCAGCCGCTTCAGACTCATCAAAAATATGGGCTTGTCCATGGAAAGTTTGCTCTACTGGTAAACCACCACGCATTAAGAAGCTTTTGCCTTTAGCTCCTGCTGGCAATTGCTTAGCCACACCTGCTGCTGCACTACGTAAGATTTTTGGTACTTTTTTATATTTACGCATAGTTGGTGAGTCATTATACTCTGCATAGCCACCGAAAAATTCGTCTGCGCCCTCGCCTGAGTAAACAACTTTAACGTGTTCACGCGCTAATTTTGCTAGGAAGTATAATGGTACAATTGATGGGTTTGAGTGCGGCTCATCCATCATATACTGGATATCACCTAACGCGTCAATACACGTTTGACCATCCATAATTGTACTAATATGCTCAATGCCAACCTCCTCAGAAAGTGCCTCTGCGCTTTCAATTTCCGAAAAGATTTTGCTATCAAAACCAACTGTAAACGTTTTAGCAGGTTTAGCTACTGCTACAACATAGCTTGAGTCTACACCACTTGATAAAAACGAACCGATTGGTACATCTGCCTTGCTATGTGCCTCAACCGATTCACGTACTGTTGCATCAATCTCATCTACAAAGTGCTCAAGTGGTAACGCAACAGGCTCAAATTTAACTGACCAATAACGTGTTGTTGTCACCTTATTATCTTTAATAAACGCATAATGCGCTGCTGGGAACTTAAAGACATTTTTAAAGAAGGTTTCTTGTAAAACTGGGAATTGGAATGTTAAATAAGGTTTAAGCGCTTGTTCGTTCAACTCTTTTTTGAAATGTGGGTAAGCTAAGAAGCTTTTAATTTCTGAAGATAATAGAAGTGTGTTGCCCACTTGGCTGTAATAGAAAGGTTGTACGCCAAACATATCACGCGCGGCAAACATTGTTTTTGTATCCTTATGCCAAATCAAAATGATAAATGCACCGCGTAATTTTTTTACGGCTGCTGGACCCCATTGCTCATAAGCCTTTAACACAACTTCGCTTGTTGCCTTTGTTGTGCAAGTTACACCTTCTTGTTGCAATGCTTTACGTAATACATCTTGATTGTAAATTTCACCGATAAAAATAATTTCTTTTAAACCATCTTCACTCGAAAACGATTGATGACCTGCCTCGTCGTGCACAAGTTGATTGCCACAAAAGCCAAGCGCAATATCCTCCGTTACAAAGACACCTTGTTCGTCAGGACCGCGATGCTTAATTTTAGCTAGCATGTCTTGTACAATCTGTTCACTATTTTCAGTTTCTCCTATAAATCCTGTAAATCCACTCACCGTACAAAACTCCTCTCAGTTTTACGTTTTTACTTTATAACTATACCTCAATAGCGATATAATCACGATTAATACACCTATTGGCGCTATTCGCTTTCTACAGAATAGCATGTATGCATTTTACATATCAATCGACAAATAGCAAGCGGAGGAGAAAAATATGCTGTATGCAATTATTGGTGATTTACATAGTAACGAAGCTGATACAATCGCTGTCCTAACGCAAATCAAAAAAATCGCACCACATGCCGAAATCATTGGGCTTGGTGACTTGTACGAATGCCATATCGGCAAAAAGAAAGCGCAAAAAAATAAACTTGTGCCACTTCAAAAGGCTGTAACACTTACGCCATCTTTTGAACGCTTATTAACTTTCCCGTCTGTTATTGGCAATCAAGAGGAGCGCATCGCGCATGTCACAGGTGATACGCGCTTTCTAAAATTGCCACAAACATTATCTATTGAGCACGCGACCATTATTCACGGGCATCAATTTATGTGGGACGAAGCATGGCATCCTACCTTCCCTACTTTTACTACACCACTTGTATTTTTTGGTCATAGCCATCGCGCTGCCATTTACCATAACGGTGAACGTATTGCGATGCCAGCGAACGCATTGCTTGATGTAGCTAACGCGCATTATATTATTAATGTAGGAGCTGTAGTCTTTCACCGCGAGTGGTGTTTGTATGACAGCAAGAAAAAAACCATTCACTTTATGCGTGCATAAGGCGAATGGTTTTATTTTTAATTAAATTTTGTTTTATCTGCAATAATAATTTTGCGTAGTTCCTGTAGCTTTTCGACCACTTCATGCGAAACTTCAGTTAAATCTACTAACACCGTCTCAGCTTTCGCTTTGTTGCCTGCGTTATAAGATTGCACTGCTGAGTGTGCAAGCTCTTGCATGCGCAAATAAGGTTGCTCTAAATCTTTAAAGGCCTGCTTATCACCAAGTGTTTCCTGCCCTTTACCATAATACCAAGCACCAAGTCTTGATTCTCTCGCTGTACCAACCTCATCTAGTGTCATTTCATCAAAACCTAGTAATAAATTATAAATACGCCAGCGCCACAGTAAATGATCTGTGATGGCTAGTGAAATAACATCCTCATGACTAATAATAAAGTTTTTCGAAATCGTTGATGAACGATACTCATCAATCATCTGACTTAATTTATAAATCGTAGCACCTGTGGTAAATACAATCTCACGGCTTTGCTCCATCATTTCACGAATGTTAGCGTTACGCGCCGTAATATCTGTTGCTGCTTCGTTTTGTGCCTGCGTTGTCTCAGCCATTTCTTCAAAGCGCTCACCTTGAAATTGTAAATTAGTATTAAGTGCTGTTAATGTATCCGAAATACGTGATGTTTCTGCTACACCTTCATGTAAGTCCTCCGCAAATTGACGCGTTAACGAATCAATATGATTAGTAATCTCTAATAGCTCACTAATATCATTTTGAATCGACTGTACAGATGTTTTAGTATCGTCCGCTAATTTACGCACTTCCTCTGCTACAACAGCGAAGCCTTTACCTGCTTCACCTGCGCGCGCTGCTTCAATTGAAGCGTTAAGTGCAAGCAAGTTGGTTTGGTCAGCAATGCCCTTAATTAACTCCATCAGTGAGGTTACACTCGTTACACGCTCCACAAGCTGGGCTGTGTGTTGTTGCATAGTTTGTTGCCCCTCATCCGTCGTTTGCAAAATACTCGTCACATGCTTAAGTGAATCTAAATCTTTATTTAACGCACCAAGTGTTTCACGCGTTGTTTTAGCAATATCACCAAGTGTGCCTGATACATCCTCAATACTTTCGTCCAATTGATGCATAGACTCATTAGCAGAAATAATATCTTGCTCTTGGTCATCCTGAAATGCCATTAACTCTTTAATTTGATCAAGTTGTGTATTATACATAATAATTTCGCCCAAGCCATTTACAACAGAGCCTGCTTGAATTTCGATATACGTTTCCACAATAATTTGTTGGTCAATGGTTACTAAACTATCATAAGCAAGCAACACATCTAACATTTTTTGTGGTTCTTTAGCAAAGCGGTCCACAATAAGCGGAATGATTAATTGGTTAACAAGCGTATACGCCGAAATCATCCAGTTAGGTAGTACCCCTAGGCGCGCATGTGTATAGGCAATGCGTCGTCTTTTAAAAACATAATTTAAATCTAACTCATCCTCAAACAAGCTGACAAAGTGTGCATCAAATGTTTTCTTTAATCTTTCGACCGTTGTGTGTTGACGTATAACTCTCGCAAAATCTGGTATCTCTAACAGACGGTCATAAAAATTATCCAATATCGCCACACGGTTTTCGGCATATAAATCTTTTAAAAACATAACGGACTCACGGCGAATACGTGATAAGGCTAAAAAGTCTAGCTTCTCCTGAAAACGCTCGTTCGTGGCAATGTCTGATTCTGCACTCTTATTGAAATACGAGTATAAATCAATTTTTTTCTTTTTAAATAACATGATTGTTCACTC
>NZ_JPUW01000036.1:0-26895 GCF_000743635.1 Lysinibacillus sp. BF-4
CTTTTAATTGCTGTAAATAAGCCAAAGCATCGTCTATCGTTTCGACGGGTACGATCACCATAGTCGTGTTAATTTTTTTAGCCATCGCGCGCGCTTCCTCGTAATTGGTTTTTGCCCCGGGCATAGCTTTCATATATTCTTCACTATAAGGTGTGGATAACGCAAAGAAATATTCCATCCCATCCCGATCAGCAGCAATAACTTTTTTACCAATCTCACCGATTGGCCCGACTGTGCCATCTAAATTCATTGTACCTGAGCCTGCAATCGCATACCCATTCGTAATATCTTTTTCGCTTAGCGCGTTAATAATCCCTAATGTAAACATTAATCCCGCAGAAGGCCCACCTATATCACTAGCACTTACCTCTAATGGGGGGGTTGTTTCGAGCGACTGTGCGGCTGTATATGATACCCCTAACCCGATACGTGCCTCTGCATCCTCTGGTATTGGTTTGAGGGCAATTGTAAAGTGTTTTTCTTTACCATCACGTAAAATAACAAGCGCCACCTCGTCACCCTTTTTCTTTGGCGCAATATGCTCGGTAAACATAGCGAGTGAAGTCACAGGTAAACCATCGACTTGTGTAATCTCATCACCTGCCTGCAATTGCTTATACGCCGCACTATCTTTTACCACATGCAACACATACAAACCTTCAAAATTTACTTTGGTTTTTAAACCTAACTTGTTATATGCTACATACTTGGCATTAAACTGCGAATCAGTCATTTGTTTTTGCTGACGCAAATCATATTCTTTATCACTCTCATCTTGGCGTCGCACTTGTTCCTTTTTTACAATTTCACTATTTGGATCAAGCCATGACAGCGCATAGCTAAGTGGTGTTGCTACTTGCATTGCTACAGTCATTAAGTTTAGTGTACCTTGATGCTTATGACTGTCTTCAACCTCAATAAATTCACTAACCTCATAAGCATGACCTGGCTTTACAATATAATAATCTAAGCGATAAAGGCTTAGCACTGCAAACAGCAACATCATTATTATCATATATACGAGTGGTTTTCTCATAATATCACTCCTAGGAAAAAGCAAGAAGCTGTACGTATCTGTACAGCTTCTTCGCCTTTATTTAAATTTTTCTTGTAATGCCTCTGCTACTATTGTTGGCACAAGCCCTGTAACGTCACTGCCATATTTCGCAACTTCTTTTACAATACTTGAACTTAAAAACGAATGCTGATTTTTAGTCATAATAAAAAATGTTTCAATCGATTCATCTAAAAAACGATTCATGGAGGTGATTTGCATTTCGTACTCAAAATCTGAAACCGCACGCAAACCTCTTACAATCGCCTTTGCATCCTTTTTCTTTGCGTAATCTACAAGTAAACCTGATGAAGCGTCGACTTCTACATTAGTAAACTCTTTCGTCACCTCTTGAATAAAGGCAATACGCTCTTCTACGGTAAATAAGGATTGCTTTGAAGAATTGTTTAATACAGCTACATACACTTTGTCAAAAACATCTGCCGCACGGCGAATAATATCTAAATGGCCTAATGTGACAGGGTCAAAGCTCCCTGGTACTACTGCTGTTCGATGTGACATATGCTACTCTCCCTTTTCGTAAATCGAAATAATACTATCCCCGTATTTCTCTTGACGTTGGCACACAAAATCACCATACGCCTCTGGCAAGGTAAAAGCTTTATCATGCTCACACACAATAACTCCATTATCCGTAACCTTCCCTGCATCCACTAGCTGTTGCACTAAGTCATAATAAGCGACTTGCGCATAGGGTGGGTCTACAAAAACAAAGGTAAATGGCTGTGGGCGCTGGATTAACATGGCAATCGCACGCGTTGCATCATTGCGATATACTTCCGCTTCGTCTTCATAACGACACTTAGCAATATTACTACGCAGCGCCTCTAGTGATTTAGGGTCCTTTTCGATGAAGACAGCACGCTTTGCACCCCTGCTTAGCGCCTCTAGCCCTAGTCCACCGCTACCCGCAAATAAATCTAGCGCTACCCCACCAGAAAAGTAAGGACCTATAATATTAAATAGAGATTCCTTTACCTTATCCGTTGTTGGTCGGGTTGTTTTGCCTGAAGCACTTTTTAACGGAATACTTTTACGATCTCCTGCTACGATTCTCATATCCTTCACCTTACTTTATTCGAGATTTACTTTCATTTGAATGCGTCCTGTGTTTTTATCAATCTCCACATGGAAAATACGCTGTAACCATCCTTCTTCAATGAAGTAGCTATCACCAATTTTAATAATCGGTTCTGACTTTACTTCATGACGCGTTTGATTATGCACATAAAATCCTGGCAAGCGTGGGAAGCGATAAGCACTCTTCGCACTGTTAACATAATAGCCCTTATTCCCTTCTCCTGCGGTATAGCCAAGATGTGGGAGTAATGTATCGGCTGTATAATATACTTTACCATCCTTCATTACAAGATTCACATCATTTTTCACGTAATCGTTGACATAAATTTCACGATCATCGCCAAATAATAATGGAAATACGCCTGTTTCAGTAGCCGCATTTTGTTCAAAATAAGTCGTTGGCATGGTAAAAATCTCTCGTAAAATACTATCTAAATACTGCGTAGTTATCGCCTTACCCTCAGTAGCTAGTACACGTTTCTTAAATTCATTTACTTGCTCTGGTGTCATTTCTTCATACAGTGTTTGTAGTACATCTTGCGCTTTTTTACCGCCTACCTCACGCTCTAATGCTAAAGTAGCTACTACATCCACTAACCATGGCTCACCTTTCGAAAAATCATACTTTTGTTTTAAACGTGTTAATAAAATTTGATTTTCGATAGTAGTGACATCAAGAGCTTCTAAAAATAAAAATTCCTGTGTATTTGCTGTTACAAATTTTGGATCTTTAACAATAGCAATATGCGTATCTCCCATTACCTCAACAACCTCACTTAAAAAATCAGCGCTAGGCTTTTCATTGGCATAAATGGAATAATGTTGCTCTTTTTGCTGTAATGTAATTGGTTGTACTGACCAATATAAGTCGCGTACATCACCATCACCACTAAACATCGTATTGGTAATCATTGATAGTTTTTGCTCTCCGACAAAAGGTAGACCTGTAATCCAGTTACCCGCCATCACCTTGTCTGTCGCCATATGTAAAATTGAATAAGATACCTCACCATTCTTTAATTGCACAAACATATTTTGCAATAGCTTATTCTCTGCTAAGCCACCTGCAATTGGAACAGTGTATGAAATAGACTGTGTGGTAGCCTCCCCCATTGTTAAGTATGTCATTGTTTCATCTACACGGGTACAGCTCGCTGTATCTTCTACGAGGCATGCTACATCTTTAGCATGCGTAGGCAAAATAATATCCATCCGCTGATTTGGTAACCCTTTAAAATGGTGTTTAACATGTAATTCGTCATTACTAAAACTTGTTTCAATTTCCTGAGCGTAATAATACGCGTGGTTGCCTGCCGCTAAATCTGCTGAGTACGTTTGGTACTGAAAAAACAATGTACCTCCAATAATCCCCGTTAGCACAGCAAATAACCCGAATGCAAATTTCATGTGCCTGTCCCTCCTGCGACATGTTACTATTATCCTTATAAGTGAAAGGAAGTGTATCAAAATGATTCAACAATTTATTGAACTTGGTCAAGGTTATGGTGATGTATATGAGTTAATCGAATTAATCGATACTAATAAGCATCGCTTCCACCAAGCATTTATCTTTACTGCTACAACAGATGAGGGCAGCAATGTTGCCTCACTAGCCGTAGCCTTCAAACCTACAGGTGACAGTAAATTCATGCCGATTTACATTTGCCGCGAGGGCATCCCTTATAACGAAGAAAAATTAGCACAACGCATTACTATCTTTACGGAGGCAGTTAATGCCGTAAATCGTAAACCTGTAACGGTTGAGCTAAAACATTCTTCAGCATTTGAGGAGCCTGCGTTATTTTACCAACATATCATTGGTATCTTACGTATGAATAACTACTTGCCTCAATTATAAGCCAATTTTATAGTCATACTCTTTCGCCTTATCCGGCTTAGCGTTTTCAAACACCGTATTGACAAATGGACGATAGGACGGCTTAACATCCTTTACAAAAGGCATGCGCTTTAATTTTTCTTCTAGCTGTGCAATATCAGCTTGATTACAGTAAATCACCACGTATTTTTGGCGGCGTGAAATATAATGAACATTGCCATACTTACGCAATGATTTCGCTTGTTTTAAGTGATATAAATAGACAATTAACCCTTGTCTTTCATTCATACTAACTCCCTCTTTTCTGTAAACAAGCATAACATATTGAGGAATTTGATAGCAACAGCGTTTAGCTGACAAGCTATAGGATTTTCGGCTATAATAGAAAAGAATGGTCAATGCTATATTTTCGTTTACTTTCTGTAGTAATTGGCTACTACTAAATATGAGTAAGTTATTTTCTTGAGGAGGATTATTACATGGGTAAAAAAACAAAAATCGCTTTAGCTGTAGCGGCAGCAAGTGCAGCAGCTTGGGCTGGTACAAAAGCAATCGCAAAACCACAAGCACGCACTGGTAAAGCCGTACTACAACATAACCGCCCTGTCGTATTCGCACATCGCGGCGGCGCTCACTTAGCTCCTGAAAACACATTACAAGCATTTGAAAAAGCAGTTTCTTTCGGTGTAGATGGTTTAGATTTAGACGTACGTCTAACTAAAGATGAAGAAATCCTAGTATTCCATGATGCTTCAGTAGACCGTACAACAGATGGCTTAGGCCTAGTAGCAGATTTAACGCTTGAGCAAATCAAAGCCTTAAACCATGGCTATAACTTTGAAGACCTAGAAGGTCAATTATCTTACCGCGATAAGCAAGTAGATGCTGTCACACTGCGTGAAGTATTCGAAAAATTCCCTGAGCTTGTATTAAGTATTGATATTAAAGATGCTCCTGACACTTATGAAGGAAGCCTAATTCCTTCTAAACTATGGCGATTAATCGAAGAATTTGATGCACAAGACCGTGTTATCGTAACAAGCTTCTACAACGAGCAAATTGAGCGCTTTAATTTATATGCACAAGATAAAGTTGCACTAGGCTCAAGCGAGGCTGAAGTACGTAAAGCTGTTACAGCTTACACAAGCCAATTCGGCCACTTATACAGCCCAGCAGCTGACGTATTCCAAGTGCCTGCAAAATCTGGCCTTATCCCATTAGATTCACCAAAATTCATTCAATTCCTACAAGGCTTAAATGTACCTGTACACTTCTCAGATGTTAACGACCTTGTAACAATTAATCGTTTAGTACGCTTAGGCGCTAAAGGCATCGTCACAGACCGCCCAGACATCGCTCAAGTATTATTTGAAAAATATAAAGAACAATAAAAAACAGCGGCAAGGTCAAATGACCTCGCCGCTATTTTTATGCAGAGCACGCACAGCCGCCACCAGTACCACAACTAGTGCCACAGCTACTTGTTAATAAGCCGTCTGTCTCAACTTTTACAGAAGGTGATACACTTGTACCAATTAATAAACCAATCTCATCAAGCAAACCTTGAAAATCATTTTCTGCTAAACGTAGGTTGGCTACTAAATCATGTAAATCTAGCGCACGCTTTTGTTGGCGTATCTCCTTCATGACCTTGCTATAATCAGGATGATACTTACCAAAACGCTGCACATCCTCATATTGTTCCTTCATATATTGAAACGCTCGTATTTGTGCCACAAGCTGTTCGTCTTTATAAACGGCATCTCTCGCCTCTCGTAAATTTTGCGCAAGTTGCGAAGCACCAATCATAGCGTTAAGCTCATCGACTTCATCTAAAATAAAAGCCCACTCGGATGTCATCATCATCTTCAAACGCCTCCAATCGTTTTTATCATACCAAAAATATGTTACATTAGCATTGATTTTAGAAAAAGGAGCTGATGAATTTGGATTTGCAACTACTTTGGCAACAAATTATGCAAGACGCTACAACTGAAGACAAGGAGGCTCTACAACATTTACTTACAGGAATCCGTGAAAAGCAACAAGGTGTGCATACGCGTTATATTAATGCTAGCTTGCGAATGACAGGTGAGTTTTTTGAAGACTATAGTAAGGTATGTATCCCCAATTCGCCCGTCATCCAAAATAGTATTCAAGTGGCACACGGAGGTGTGTTAGCAACACTTGCCGATGCGGCTATGGGTGGGCTTGCTTCTCGTGCTGCTCCTGTTGGTAAAAATGTAGTTACTACTAATCTTACGATGAATTATATAGCTACGAGTAAAGCGCCTATTCTTTTAGCTAAAGGATACTTCGTACACCGTGGCAAAAAGACCTTTGTAATGTCGGCGATTATTGAAGATAGCACCGGTAAGCGCTTAGCTACAGCTAGTGCCACTTTCTTTGTAATACAAAAACGAACAGTCTAATGTTCAGACTGTTCGTTAAATAGGGCTTCTTTAGGTGCTTCACGTGTAGCCGCAATATGGGTACACATATCTGCTAAACAAGAAACCCCATAGTGTGTATACGCTTGATTTAACAATAAATCTTGTTGTTCATTATTATTAAGCATACGATGAATCATTTCAATTGCATCAAACTCAATGTTTACTGTCGCTTCAGCGATGTCAGTCATTTCGATACCCATAGTTTGAGCTCGCTCAGCTAAAGGCAATAACACGTTATTTTCATCTTCACGTTGTTGTATGACATCTTGTACGGTAGCTTGTGCAAGTTGTTTTAATTTTTCATTATTGCGATACTTTGGCAATAGCTTGTAATAACGTTGTACAGCTATTAAATCAGCCGCTTGCAACGTTAGAGTATGACTAACTTCATCCTGTAACGTAGCATTCATTGCTGGACGCTGTAGCGCTCCTTCATAATACGCTAACTCATATGGCTGTAATTTTATTATAGTAGCATAATCAAAGAAACGAATGGCTGTCACTTCCTGTTCAGCATTAACAAACACTTGCGCAACAATATCATCAAACTTTACTAGCATACGATGCTTTAAATCATAATCTGTTAAAGCTAAGGTATACAATTGCCCGTCTTGATTCAACATTACCTCAGGTTCAATAATTGATGTGCGATAAACATCATCTAATGTACTTCCTAACGTAAAGGGATCCGTCTTCACGCTACGGCCTGCTACATATACCTGTTTTACCACATCTTGGTCTAATGCAATCATTGTAAATGTTGTAGCATCTGTATTATATGTCCACCATTCATAACCGTAAGCTGAAGCTTCCTTACGCTTAGGCTCACCATACTGAGCTAAAATATCAACGCTTGATTTACCTATTAATGTAGAAACTCCTTTTGTAGGGCGTGGCAAAGCCTCACTTGCATACTCCTGCCATTCCGCAAATGTTGCATCTTCGTCAGGCTTAGGAGGCGGCGCTGACGAATTTTGCGAATACTTATAAAAAACAAATGTTAGGATAGTCGTAATAACTAAAATTCTAAATAGCGCCTTCAATTTGTTGGCTCCTTTTCTCGCATGTATTACGTTTGATTATAACAAGTATCCCACCGTTGACACAATCTTGCCATTGCAACAAAGTCCTTTTTGCTCTATTATAAAAATGAGCGTATAGTATATGTACGAAAAGCTAAAGGAGGATTATTCAATGCATTTTGAAAACACAAAACTTGAAAACATTGTGGCTGAACAAAAATTAGTTGAAGATGTAATGGCTAAGCAAGGCCTAGAAAGCACAGGCGCGTGGGACTATGACCGTAAAACCTTCGACCGTCGTTTTGACGTGCGTGAAGGACGTTTCTATTTACGTGTATTCACTTACGCAAAATCTGGTGACGTAGGTGCTAACAACGCTGAACTTTGTATCTTAAAGCCTGCTCTTGGCAAATACTACTACCCACATGGCGTAGAGTATGACAACGAAGAGTTCCCAGCACATTTAGTTAAAAAATGTGAGGAAATCTTAGCAAACGTGCAAAAAGAATTCGCTGCATTTGGCATTCAAGCACAATAATACATAAAAGACTATAGCCTGCTATAGTCTTTTATTTTTGCAAAAAAACGATGCACGCCACTAACTGGCGCACATCGTTTTTTACGTACCTAAAATCGCTTTAATCACTGAAGTTGTGTCTCCACCTTTGTACAGCACATATAATAGCATATATACGGCTACGCCAGTAATCGCTACGAAGAACCAAATAATACTTGTAATCGGCCCGATACGGCGGTGTAACTTAAGATTATTTTTAAAGCCTGATAATAAGCTCACAATTCCAAAAACTGCACCTGTTGTAGCCAGCGTAATATGGAAAATTAAAAAGAACGTATAATACTTCTTAAGTTCTGCTGGACCACCAAATGCTGTGTTACCAATAAATACTGTTCGTGTTGCATAAATAATAAAGAAAATAAGCGCTGCAATACCTGCTACAAACATTACTTTTTTATGCGCTTCTACTTTCCCTTTAATAATTAGTCCCCAACCAATAGCTACTAATACCGCACTAATAACGATAAAGGTAGTACTAATCGTGGCTAATACAGGAACACTAATACTCATGTTTTATACCCCTCTTTTACTCACTGAGATTGTCGAATGCTTGCTTGCTCGCGGTGCCATTTTTCCTGGTGTGCCTTTAATGCATCTTCTGTTACTTGATCTGCTGTAGCACGATCTTCACGGTACCAACGCATAAAGAACACGGTAATTAAAACACCGAAAATAATTTCTTGTAAAATCTTCATAATAACGCCGCCCATTTGTTGGTCCATAATTGTTGTTAATGAACTAAACATTTCAGGGCCTGAAATCGAGATAGAAAGATTAGCTAATGTGCCTGCTGGTACACATAGCTCCATTGCTTTTAACCATGCTTCTCCGTCTGTATACGTCGCATAAATTGGCTCATTAGCAAAAATAATTAGTGCACAAGCTGGTGTAATTAAAACAGCGTTAGCAATAATATAAACAATGCTGTTTAAATTTTTCATTTTAGGTCCTTCAGGCATTTGATTAATAATTGGCCAGTACATTAATACCGCTGAAATAAATAAAATGACGGAATAGCCACCATGCAGCGCACCATTTAATTTAACATAATCAAGTACCATCGGAATATGATAAAACGAAAATAACGCAATAAAATTTAAAATCGCTACAACTGGACGCGTAAAGAAGTTCCATAACACGCGAATAACCGGTGCATTAATTAGTGGCTTCCACACCCACCACGGTATACCTTTAATAATAAAGATAGGTAATAATAATAGCATTAAAGCCATTTGCACCATATGTAAGGTAAACATAATATGCCCCATCAAATCAACTGGCGTTCCTTTAATGCCATAAAACAATAGCATTGCTAATAAGAAGTAGATAATTTCACTTCGCGTTAACGGTTCGCTCTCTTTAAATTTGTCACGAAATTTAACGGTTACTAAAAAATATAGCGCTATAAGAAGTACCGTAACAATCATTAAACCAGGACTCCAAAGCGCTCTAAAACCGAAGATACTTATCGACATGATAAACCGCGCTCCTTTAAATTCAATATGTCTATTATAAAGCGCATACATCATAACTGCAATGAACGAACAGTGACATTTTACATACATCTTTAACAATCAAAAAAGCACCTTGCATAAACGCAAGGTGCTTTGTTTGTATTACCACCAAATGATTGTAACAAATGCTAGTAGCATCATGAATGCGAAGAACGCACCTGTCCACATAAACATTGTAATTACACCGATTTCGTGAGCTTCTTTTTCTTCCATATGCATGAAAGCATAAAGTTGTAATACGACTTGAATACCAGCTAATAATAAAATTAACGGTAAAATTAGTGTTTTAGAAAAGTCAGCCATTACAGAAGCGAAAGCGATTAATGTTAAGAAAATCATAATCGCGAAGTTCGTTACTTGGCGCTGCATATACATTTTTGTATTTGCACGGTAATACTTTTGCTGTTCAACTGAACGAGTTACTACTGGTGTGTCGTGTGCCATATTAACCTACCACTCCCATCAAGTAAACTACTGTAAAGATAAACACCCAAACTACGTCGATAAAGTGCCAGTATAATGACGCAACGAAGTATTTTGGTGCATTGTATAAGTTTAATCCACGTTTAGCATTACGTAAGATTAAAGCTGTGATCCAAACTAAACCTACAGTTACGTGGAATCCGTGAGTACCAACAAGCGTATAGAAAGCAGACGCGAATGCTGATGAACCAAATGTGAAACCTAAGTGCACATAGTGGTTGAACTCATAAATTTCTAAACATAAGAAAGAGAAACCAAGTAATACTGTAATACCCATCCATAATTGTACACCTTTGAAGTTATAGTTCTTCATGTGGTACATCGCATATACAGATGTTAAAGATGAAGTTAAAAGAATCATTGTCATTGCAAATGCAAGTGGTAATTCATATAAATCTTGTGTTGAGAATTCCATACCTGCTGGACCTTTGTTTTTAAGCGCAAGGTAAGTAGCAAATAAACTAGCGAATAGAACGATCTCACACGCTAAGAATAACCAGAAGCCTACAAACTTATTTTTACCTTCCAGTGTAGCCTGTTCAGCATGTGCTGGCCAAGTTTCTGGAGTGTACTTCTTAAGTGTATCCATTATTTGTTACCTCCTTTTTTACCGTATAGCTCTTCTTCTAGTGCTTCAATTTCAGCCACTGTTACATAGTAACCATGGTCGTCTTTTAAAGAACGGTAAATCATAGAGCCGAATGTAATTGCTAAACCAATAACTAATACTGGGATAGCCCATACACGTGAATCATCAGCCACACCTAGTGGGCTGTAAAGAGCACCGAATGATGCAATGAATAAACCTAAAGTCATTACGAAAGGTACGATAGAGTTGTTAGGCATATGGATATCACCTAGTGGCTCTGCATAAAGCATACCTTCTTTGTTACCATCTTGTTTTTCAATCCAATAAGGATCTAAACCACGAACAAGTGGTGTTTGACGGAAGTTATAGAATGGAATTGGCTGTGGAATAGCCCATTCTAAAGTACGGCCATCTTCCCATGGGTCATTGCCCGCTGGAACGCCTTTAACTGTTGTAATAATAACGTTAATTACTAGTAAAATTACACCTGCAGTCATGAAGAATGCACCGATTGTTGAGATAAAGTTAAATGTATCCCAACCTTGGTCTGGCATGTACGTGAATACACGACGTGGCATACCCATTAAACCTAAGAAATGCTGTAAGAAGAACGTCATATGGAAACCAATGAAGAAAATCCAGAACGTAATCTTACCTAATGTTTCATTTAACATACGGTTAAAGAATAACGGCCAATAGAAGTGTGTTGAACCTAATAGCCCTAAAACGATACCACCAACGATAACGTAGTGGAAGTGAGCAACGATGAAGTAAGAATCGTGTAACTGATAGTCAAGAGGCGCTGTTGCCTGCATGATACCTGTTACCCCACCTGCTACGAATGATGGGATAAAACCAAGTGCATAAAGCATTGGCGTTGTAACTTTAATAGAACCGCCCCAAACTGTTAATAACCAGTTGAAGACTTTCATACCTGTTGGTACTGCGATTGCCATTGTAGCTACCGCGAAAATTGCGTTCGCTGTTGGTCCAAGACCTACTGTGAACATATGGTGAGCCCAAACCATGAAGCCTAGGAAACCAATTAAGATTGTTGCGAATACCATTGAAGAGTATCCGAATAAACGTTTACGTGAGAACGTTGGAATAATCTCAGAGAATAAACCAAACGCTGGTAATACTAAAATGTATACTTCAGGGTGACCAAAGATCCAGAATAAATGCTCCCAGATGATTGTATTACCACCCATTAAGTGGTCAAAGAATTGTGCACCAAACATACGGTCAAATAATAGTAAAATTAAAGCCGCTGTTAATGGTGGGAAACCGAATAAGATTAAAGAACTTGTTACAAACGTAGTCCAAGTGAATAGTGGCATACGCATAAATGTCATACCTGGCGCACGCATATTAATAATAGTAACTAAGAAGTTAATACCAGAAATCAGCGTACCTGCACCGGATACTTGTAAACCTAATACATAGAAATCAATACCATGTCCTGGTGAGTAAAGTGATAATGACGCATATGAAGTCCAACCTGCGTCAGGTGCTCCACCCATGAAGAATGATAAGTGTAAGAATAGTCCCCCGAATAAGAATAACCAGAACCCTAATGAGTTAAGGAATGGGAAAGCTACGTCACGTGCACCAATTTGTAGTGGCACGATCATGTTCATAAATGCGAATAGTAACGGCATCGCTGCTAAGAATAGCATCGTCGTACCATGCATTGTTAAAAGTTCATTGAAGAAACCTGCTGAAACGAATGTATTTTCAGGAAACATTAACTGAATACGCATTAATAGCGCTTCGAAACCTGCGATTACGAAGAACAAAGTACCACCAAGTAAATACAGCACTGCAATCTTCTTATGATCGACAGTTGTTAAGTAGTCCCAAATTGTTGCTCCGAAACCTTTTTTCTGTGTACTCGAGCTCACAAACTTCTACCTCCCTCGATAATTTAAGCTATCTCGATAATTATTTTTCTACTGATAGACCCATGATGTATGAAGCTAATGCTTCTACTTCTTCGTCTGAAAGTTCACCGTATTTACCTGTCATTAAGTTACCTGGTTTGTATTTCTCAGGATCTTTAATCCAGTTTTGTAGCGCTTCCTCAGTGTGATCCATGAAGCCTGCTGTACGGTTACGGTCACCAAATGTTGTAAGGTTAGGACCTTGGTTTTGAACGATAGATGCTGGAGCTCCAGAAGCAGATACTGCGTGACAGCTAATACAGCTGTTAGCAAATGTTGCTTCACCTAAGTCAGTTGACTCTGGATCTGCTTTATTACCTTCAGTTTTTTGCATTGCTGCAACCCATTTATCAAATTTCTCTGGGCTAACTGATTTTACTTTAAAGTCCATAAGTGCGTGTGAAGGACCGCAAAGCTCAGCACATTTACCATAGAATACGCCGTCTTTTAAGTCTTCAGACTCTTTGTCGAATACTAAATAGAAACGGTTTAAGTTATCTACGTTTGTATCCATTTTACCGCCAATTGCTGGTACCCAGAATGAGTGTTTTACATCTGCAGCCATAAGGTTGAAGTAAACTTTTTCTCCTGTTGGTACTACTAGCTCTTGAGAAGTTACGATATCATATTTCGGGTAAGAGAACTCCCACCAATATAATTTTGCAGTTACATTGACAGTTAGCGCTACTGGATTACCATCTTCATCAACTTCATCCATTGCTGCTACGTCTCCAAGTTTGTAAGTTGTCATTACTGTAGGTACTGCAAGGATAAGTAATAACAGGATAGGAATAGTAGTCCAAATGATTTCTAACGTATGGCTACCCTCTACTTGCTTCGGCATTACGTCTTCCCCAACTACTGAACGACGGAATTTGAAGAAAGCAATTAAGTAAATTACAGTTACAACAACTACTACTAATGTCATGATAGAAATAGCTAGCATTAACAATTTATATTGTGCATGCGCTACTTCACCAGCCGGCTTAAGTGCAGAAATAAATTCTTCACCACAACCTGAAAGGAATACCATCATCGCTGCTAAAAGCGAAAACAGTCCCCATTTTTTAAGCCCTTTCATCATAGCTTAATTAACCCCTCTTTCTTTGTTGTATTTTCATGTGTACTTACGAGCATCTACGCTTGGTGCGAAGCTGTGCTACTTTCACCATTGCTGTTAGGCATTTTCACTGTTCATAGAATATATTCATAAAAACGTTGAAACCTTTTGTCCATTAAAAACATCTACAGTAATGTGTCTCGCATTAAGAAGTTTGCATCTACTTTTTTAAGCATCTTCTTAAAACGTAACTAAAGGCGCTAGCAACTTGCTGCACATATTTAGCGTGAACTACTCTCACATACCGGCTCTCTAGCCGCCATTAACAAAAATTCACTTACAATCATAAATATTGTAAGCACTTCCTTAACCATACGATGTTTCACAATTTCATACAAACGTCGATTTTGTGAAGTTATAAAGCACACTTCAGCAAGCATCTTACGCTAGCTTACTTTTGTTCACATCACCCTACAATTAATTAAGCGTTTTCCAACTTTATTTTTGTAAGCATATTCCGCTAACCTAACTATAGCGAAAATCTCGTGTAATTTCTAGACGTTTAGTGAAATTTCAATGAAGTTGTGAAAAATCATCAACGTTTAAGAAATTTTAGTGAAATCAACATATCTATAGTAAAACATTTTCTAAAATGATTTGTGAAGGTTAAAGCACGAAATTATGAACAATTTGTGAAATGCCTTTGACAGTTCCTTAGCGAATCTGTAAAGAAGTTGTCTTTTAGCACTTAATTCGATATTATCAAGAAGCATAAACGCTCAGAGTTTGAGCGATGTTGACAGATAAAAGTAGGTGGCTAAACTCTTATGCAACAAAATAAATATATGAAATGGTTTGCTGTTGGAGCAACCATTGGCATGCTATTAATTTTACTTGGCGGTGCCCTTGTTACTAAAACAGACAGTGGTTTAGGATGCGGACGACATTGGCCTGGCTGTAATGGTCAGCTTATCCCAACCGTGATTACGAAAGAAGTTATCATCGAATTTTCTCACAGACTTGTAACAGGTGCAGTTTCCTTTTTCATTTTAGGTTTAACAATTTGGACATGGCGTAGCTTAGGTCATATCCGAGAAGTTAAATTTTTAGGTTTCTTAGCAATGTTCTTCCTAATTGCTCAAGCCTTAATTGGTGCAGCACAAGTATTATGGGGACAAGGCGACTTTATTTTAGCGCTTCACTTCGGGATTTCCTTAATATCATTTGCATCCGTTTTATTATTAACACTTATTGTTTTCGAAGTGGATAAAAAATTTGATGCAGATAATGTACGCATTGGAACTAATTTAAAGTGGCATACAATTGGCATCACGATTTATTCGTATCTTGTTGTTTATACAGGTGCACTTGTCCGCCATACAGATTCTAGTTTAATTTGTCCTGATTGGCCGTTTTGTTATAACGAAGATCCTTTCCGTCTACCAGACAATATGTATGAATGGGTACAAATGGGGCACCGTTTCGCGGTATTAATTTTCTTTGTATGGATTGTTTATATTACATGGATTGCGATTAAGCATTACAAAAATCAACCTGTTGTTTATTGGGGTTGGATTATTGCCTTTGTATTAGTTATTTTACAAATCGTAGCTGGGCTATTTGTTGTATCAACGCGATTAAATTTAATTGTTTCTTTATTCCACTCATTATTTATTACGTTATTATTTGGTTTACTGTGCTACATGATTTTATTAGTATCACGCAGTGAAGCAAGCAAACGTAAATAACAAAAAATCCTTACCTCGATATTGAGGTAAGGATTTTTTTACGCTTGTTGCTCAGCTAACTCTTTACGTCTGCGTCGCTCCATTTTTTGCTTAATCGAAATATTCATCACAATACCTAAAGAAGCTGAGACCATCAACAGTGATACCCCACCAAAACTAAGTAGCGGTAAAGTTACACCTGTTAGTGGAATAATGCCCGTAGCACCTCCGACATTAACAAAGGTTTGTAAGCCAATCCAACTCGCTACACCTACTGCTAAAAAACGCTCTTTAGGATTTGTTGCTCGAATCGCAACAAGAATAGCATGCAATACTAGATAGCCAAGCCCACCTAACACAATCACAATACCTACTAAACCAAGTTCCTCAGCAATAATCGCAATAATAAAATCGGTATGCGGTTCTGGTAAATAACCTAACTTTTGGACAGATTGCCCAATACCTTGTCCTGTAAGGCCACCTGTGGCGAATGCAAGGTAACTCTGAACAACTTGCATACCTTCACCCTGTGCATACATAAAAGGGTCTAGGAAGGAGTTTAAACGCCCCTCACGGTTACCACTTAATAGTAGTTGTCCACCACCGAGTAGTAAAAATGCCAATCCTGCAACAATCACACTGATTGTACCTAATACTAATCGTTTAAAATCTTTTGGCTTCCAGCGTACTGACAGGAAGATACAGTACGAGATAGCTAAATAAATAGCTGCCGTCCCGATATCTGGTTCACTAATAATTAGCCCTGCACCTACCACGACTGGTACGAGTGCGCCTACTACTTGATTAAGCTCTAAACGACCTAATCTCTGCTCACGTGCACCCAGCACACTTGCAAGCGTCAAAATAATAAAGAATTTTAAAAACTCTGATGGCTGAAATTGAATAATACCTAAAAACTTAATCCAACGTTGTCCACCAATATCGGCCCCTGCTCCCGAAAATTTTAATTGCACATACATGATAGCAACAATCACAATACCAACTTTAATAAAGGCTGGCTTCACGTAATGACGATATGGGATAATAGATGCTACTGTAAATGCAAAGAACGCCACGAGCATACTCATGCGCTGACGGTCATAATAAAAGTCATACGGCTTATCATTGCTAATTGCTTTGTCCATACTAGAGCTATAAACCATCACTAGTCCAAACAATAGTAAGAATACATATACAATTAGCAGCGGATAATCAATATCTTTTGCAATTCGTTTTAATTGGCTTTTCATTATACGCAAACCTCATTTGTAGAAAAAAAACTCAAAATCGCTTACTTGAGCGTTTTGAGTTTTCTTTTATTTTTTCGTATGCGCGTCATGCACAGCAGAAAGCTCTTTCTCTAGTGAGTCAAGTATTTCTTTCCCCTTTTCGCGCTCAATTAAGCCTAGCTTTGTAGCAAATTCAATTTCGCGTGATAAGCCAAACATTTGTGTATCTAGTACCTCTTCATACAGCGGACATTGTGGCATTGTTAAATGCTCCATTTGTACGCGAATTAAACGTGCAATCTTGTCCGCATCAGCTATTAAAAGCTCCATCGCTTTCTCTTGAAAAGAAGCTGGTGTTTTTGTATCCATGAGGACGCCCCCATCATCTTTAATTCTGTTTGTATCTTAGTAAATTTTAGCTTTTCATCGGACAAATTGCAAGTGTCTACCTCTACTTTATAAATCTGTGTACGTATTTTCTTATCATTCGCTATAAAAAACGGTATACTATACGAGTAAAAGAACTAGAGGGGGATTTTTACGTGGAAACAATTATTGCATTAAAAGGTGCGGTGAAATACCCGCTTACTTTAGATCCTACAGTCTGGATTTTTGATGACCGTAAAGTTGATTTAAAAACCTACTTCACAGAAACACACGAAGAAGAGGACGAGGATATTAAATATATGCGTGCCGTTGGTAAACATTGGTCACGCGAAATCATGGAGGGCGCTACCTTCCCACCAACACTAAAAACCGAACGTAAATTTGACCGTAAAGGTATGCAAACAGGTACATTTGGTATTCATTTCAATCATTTTTTAAAAAATGCTGAAGTGCTACCAACTGCAACAACTGTTGTTTTCGAAACAACGACGGGTAAGGAACATAGCTTTTCACTAGAGGAGGCCAAGTCTTTACTTTTTAAATATAGTGACGAAGGCAAACCTTTAGTTGAAGATGGGCCTGTTCATGTACTACTTGCTGACGGCTCAAATGTGGATGCACCAATTACAGATGTGTGTGCTATCCGCGTTCAGTAAGGAGGCTTTGCCATGCGAGTAAAATGCGTAATTTGTGATGCATTAGAGCAACTTGATGACGATTTACCACAAGCAAAAAAGCTACGCAACCGTCCCATCAATACGTTTATGTGCACAACTTGTCATGACCGTATTGCAAAAAAAACTGAGGCACGCATTGCTACGGGGCATTTTATTTTTTATAAAACATCGCCATTACTTGATAAAGAATTTTAAAAAAATAACCTGTGTAGCTTGTAGGCTACACAGGTTATTTTTATTGTACCGCTTCTTCGTCATCGTGCTTAACACGAATACGATAAATAATTAAAATTGCTGCTGCTACTAATAATCCTTCAATCATTGGTAGTGATAATGCAAAGAATGTCAGGACGATACAGCCGATAAATAAGCATCCGTAAATAATCGCATTTTGCCAAAGTTTGATGTGACTACGCGCAAACCCTAACTTGTATACGACTGCACATAAAATAAACACAGTGAAAAACGTAATATAGCCTGCTACATCATAATTTGGCGCGTTTTCGTAAATTAAACGACTAATACCCGTCAAATCATTAAACACAGCTTCTTCCGTTCCCTGCTTCATTTCTGTTGCTTGGAGGAGTACCCAATTCACACTAATCTCTCCCTTTCACTTAAAACAACTTATTGGTCAGCGTTACGAAGCTTTTTCGCTGCTTTTTCACGTTCGTTTTTGTCTAATACTTTTTTACGTAAACGAATTGATTCAGGTGTTACTTCTAAATACTCGTCATCACTTAAGTACTCAAGTGCTTCTTCAAGTGTTAGGATACGAGGTTTTTTAATAACGTTCGTTTGGTCTTTGTTAGCTGAACGAATGTTAGTTTTTTGTTTCATTTTTGTGATATTTACAGTGATATCGTTATCACGTGTATTTTCACCAACGATCATACCTTCGTAAATTTCAGTACCTGGCTCAAGGAATAATGTACCACGGTCTTCAACTTGCATCATACCGTAAGTTGTTGATTTACCAGTTTCCATAGAAACAAGTACACCTTGGTGACGACCGCCAATACGACCTGTTAGCATTGGGTGGTAGCTATCAAATGTATGGTTAATAATACCGAAACCTTTAGTGATAGACATGAACTCAGTTGTGTAACCGATTAAACCACGTGCTGGTACTAAGAACGTTAAACGAACTTGACCATTACCGTTGTTTACCATATCTAACATTTCACCTTTACGAGTACCGATTGACTCAATAATAGAACCAACTGTATCTTCAGGAGCATCAATTTGTACGCGTTCGAATGGCTCAGATTTAACGCCATCAATTGTACGTAAAATTACTTGTGGTTTAGATACTTGTAATTCAAAACCTTCACGACGCATGTTTTCTACTAAGATAGATAAGTGAAGCTCACCGCGGCCTGAAACGATCCAAGCATCTGGAGATTCTGTATCTTCTACGCGTAATGATACGTCTGTTTGTAGTTGTGAACGTAAACGCTCTTCTACTTTACGTGCTGTAACATATTTACCTTCACGACCTGCGAATGGTGAATTGTTTACTAAGAATGTCATTTGTAATGTTGGCTCATCAATACGTAATGCTGGTAATGCTTCTTGGTGGTCAACTGGGCAAATTGTTTCACCTACGTTGATATCCTCCATACCAGAAATAGCGATTAAATCACCTGGTAATGCTTCTTGAACTTCAACACGTTTTAAACCGAAGAAGCCGAAGATTTTTGTAACACGGAAGTTTTTCACTGTACCGTCGATTTTCATCAGTGCTACTTGTTGTCCTACATGGATTTTACCGCGGAATACACGGCCAATACCAATACGACCAACATAGTCATTGTAGTCAAGTAACGCTACTTGGAATTGTAACGGCTCGTCTTCGTTGTCTACTGGTGCTGGGATATGTTCGATAACTGTATCGAATAAAACGTTCATGTTTGGCTCTTGTGTTGCTGGGTCTGGATCTAGGCTCGCTGTACCATTTACGCCTGATGCGTAAACTACAGGGAATTCTAATTGTTCGTCGTCAGCACCAAGTTCGATAAATAATTCTAGCACTTCGTCTACTACTTCTTCAGGACGAGCTGCTGGTTTATCAACTTTGTTTACTACTACGATTGGTGTTAACTTTTGCTCTAACGCTTTTTTAAGTACAAAGCGTGTTTGAGGCATACAGCCTTCGTAAGCATCTACTACTAAAACTACACCATCAACCATTTTTAAAATACGCTCAACTTCTCCACCGAAATCGGCGTGTCCTGGTGTATCTAAAATGTTAATACGTGTATCGTTATAGCTTACTGCTGTATTTTTTGCTAAAATTGTAATACCACGTTCACGCTCGATATCACCTGAGTCCATCATGCGGTCTTCAGTGTGTTCGTTTGAACGGAAAGTACCTGATTGTTTTAATAATTGGTCTACTAATGTAGTTTTACCATGGTCAACGTGTGCGATGATTGCGATATTGCGAATATCTTGACGTAATTTAGTCATTGTTCCACTCCATATTCTTTTTTCGTATGTTTAACTGTGCTATTATAGCATAAGATGATTAGCTTGTCTTTTTGAACTTCTTATTTTTTACAAACTTTTAGTCTAACGAGGAGGTTTTTCTTGTGAATCGTGCAAAAATTGTGATGGCGATTATGGCACTTGCAGCGATACTTTCGATGTGTTCCATTGGTTATTCTGTAGCCATTGGCAGCGGGATGGGGATTGTTGCTGGTATACTGGCAGTATGCTTCGTGTTTATGATGGGCTTCAAATTAAAACGTAAATTCCGAGAGCAAAATCTATTATAAATACAATGCCTTGAGCTGTCGCGCTCAAGGCTCTTTTTTTATAATTGCTCGATATAATTTGCTAAAATTTCTTTATGGACAGTAGGGTTACCAATTAAAAAAGTATCCTGCCCTAAAAAATCAAAGTATTCTCCATTTAAATTAGTTGCCACTGCACCTACCTCTTTAGCAATAATCGTGCCTCCACCAATATCCCAAGGCGACAAGCGCATTGATAAATAAGCATCCAGTTTACCACTAACCACAAAGGCAATCTCCATAGCAGCTGAACCATATGAACGCGTACCACGAACCTTTCGAATGAGCGAAATTAATTTTTCGTGATTAATTTTACCATTTGGGGTTACCCAACTCGCATTAATACCAATGACTGCTTCTTCTAATTTAACTGGCTGTAGCTTGCGCAGTGGTGAATCATTATACCAAGCGCCCTCACCTTCAATCGCGCAAAATAAATCACCGCGCATAACATCATAAATATAACCGAGCTTACCTACACCATCTATAAAAATACCAATTGTAATCATAAAGTGACGATGCTGCTTTACAAAATTCATTGTGCCATCAATCGGATCAATAATCCATACGACACCTTCTAACGATTTTACAGCTTCCCCCATGCCTTCCTCACCTAAAATACGATGCGTGGCATTATATGTTTTGATTTTTTCAATAAAAAATAATTCTGTTTCGCGGTCAATATTGGTGACCAAATCGTTAGCACTGGATTTTGTCTCTACAATTAAATCATACGAGAATGACTTACGAATACGCTCGCCCGCTTCTTTTATAATTTCCTTTGCAAAGTTATCGAGTTGCTTAATATCCATACACTTCACACCCTTCTTTGTCAGTAGTAACATCACTGCTACTCCCCCACCCCTAGTATAACAAAAATCACTTGCCGTCTTGCATGCAAGTGATTTTTATTTTGTGATGTGTAATGGTTTACGCGTATACATGGAGCACCTCTAGCTCTTTTTGAATTTCAGCTAAACGTTTTTTGCTGCGTACAATATCCTTTGCGTTATTTTGTTGCATCGCATCATATAGTGTAGCTAGCTCATAATCTAGTTCTAGCTCTAACATACGTGTATATTGTTTCTCAATGTCTGATTTGCGTATCATTTTAACAACCTGTTTCATACTAAACACCATCCTTTTTCTTTTGTAGGATTTGTTGCACCTCGTGTTGATGTCTTCTTACTTCATTTTTGCCCCATTATTGCGCATAATAAACATACAATCGAAAAGGAGTTAAAAAAATTATGACATTTAACGGATTTACCCAACAAGATTTTGCAACATTTATGATTCCTGGTTTAGCTGAACGTATGGAAGCAATTGAAACACGTATTCGTCCTAAGTTTCGTTATATTGGGCAACGTGCAACGGATCAGCTCAGCATGCAATTAAATCAAGAAATGTTTTTGCACATCGCAAAGCATGCACGCCGAACCGTCAATCCACCGCAAGACACGTGGTTAGCTATTGCTAATAATAAGCGTGGCTATAAAAAGCACCCACACTTTCAAGTAGGGATTTTTGACGACCATATTTTTATTTGGTTAGCCTTTATTTATGAGTTACCAAATAAATCGCAAATTGCTTCGACCTTTATGAGTGAACAAGAAATGTTTGATGAGTTGCCAAATGATTTTGTAGTATCACTAGACCATATGAAAAAAGATGCTACTCCACTTGCTACACTTGACAAAGAAGCTGCACTTAAACGCTTTAGAGATGTTAAGAAAGCAGAGTTTTTAATTGGACGTCACATAAAAAAAGACGACCCTATTTTACAAGATGGGACAGCACTACTTACAAAAATCGAAAGCACTTTCGATGCATTAGTACCACTTTACAAATTAGCCTATCAAGATTTTAATTGAAAATGGTTATCACTATCATTTATAATGTAAATTATTACATAGTAAAGGATGGTTTTTTATGATTGGTATTTTACATTTTGCTTACGGTGCACCACAAAGTTTGGATGATTTAACAGATTATTTTAGCCATGTTTTAAACGGCAAAACACCTCCACCGCCAATGATGGCGAACATCACAAATCAATTTGCGCGCGTAGGTAAAGCTGATTTAATTGGCGGTGTGACCTCACGTATTGCTAGTGGGCTTCAGCAGTTATTACCTACTACACGTATTTATAAAGGCTACCGTCATACCGCACCTTTTATTGAAGATAGTGTGCAACAGATGCTTGCTGATGGGGTCACAAAAATTATTGTGTTACCAATCAATCCAATCTTTTCGCAATCAGGTAGCGGTGCTGTACATGCTCAAGTCGATACTATTGTTAATAGCGCTGTACCTGTTGTTCATTTAAATGATTGGCATTTGCACCCTGCCATTATCGCGCTATATGCTAATCGCGTACGTCGTGCCAACAATTGGTTACCACAAGCGGCTCAACAAAAAGCAATTACCTTTTTCACAGCACATAGTCAACCACTAGACACTGAACGTAACGCTCCTTATATTGCACAAATGGAGGCTATGGCACTAGCCATTGCCGAAGCAGCCGCGCTACCTGCAGCACAGGTTGCCTACCGCAGCGCTAAAGAACGCGCTAAATGGTTAGGTCCTGACGTACAAGAAGCCATTCAAACTGCTGTTGATAACGGTCATACAGGCATCATTACATGTGAGCTTTTATCTTTAGCACCAGATGTTGAGTCCTTCTTTGAAATTGGCGCAGACTGCCAAGCACTGTGCGCAACTCTTGATATACCTTTTGTGCAAAGTGAGTTTCCTGCAGACAGTATTGATACTGTACTTGCGCTAAAAGAAATAATTACACCTCACCTCTAAGAAAAAAGGAGTTACGCAAAAAAACTGCGTAACTCCTTTTTGTTCATTCATTTCATTTTAATTAGCGTACCATCAGCCTGCGCCTTTGCTTCTTTAATCACACGGTATGCAACGTAGCCACTGCTCTGCTCAAACTCGCGACACAATGTTTTTTCTTCTGCTTGTGCTGGTACAATTTCTTTAAAGCGACGATAATTTTTCATCATCACTTCACGCTTAACGCCTTTTTCATAGGCCAGCTCAATCGCCTCAAAAAATTTAACGACATCAATCATTTCTGTTGTTGACCATTCAGGTAACAATGGGTAAGAATACTCCAAGCTACTAACCACCTTTACTTAGTTACCCCATTTTAAACGGATTGCCTCCGCTTGTGCAACCATTCGATCAAATAATGCCTGTACAGTTGGGACATCCTTAATTAAACCCGTCACTTGCCCTGCCCAACCAAAGCCTTGTGAAGCATCGCCATCATAAATAAATTTTTTGTTGGCGTTACCGCTAATATGTTCCTTTAAGGCCTCATAGGTTGGCGTTGTCTCTTCAATCGCTAAAATTTCTTCAGTAAATGGGTTACGAATCGCGCGTGCTGGTGCACCAATTGAACGTTTAATAATTGTTGTATCTGCTTCTGTGCTATCAAGTAGCGCTTGCTTGTAAGCAGCCGAGGCATGCACACACTCCTGCGTGGCAATAAAGCGCGTACCCATCTCTATCCCCTCTGCGCCTAAAGCATGCGCAGCCATCCAACCACGACCATCACCAATGCCTCCTGATGCTACCACAGGGATACGTACAGCATCCACGACTTGAGGAATTAACACCATCGTTCCAATATCATCACGCCCTAAATGACCGCCACCTTCTTGCCCTACTACCATTACTGCGTCAGCACCAAGTTCCTCTGCTTTTTCGGCTTGGCGGCGTGCTGCAACAAGCACTAGCTTTTTACAATCACTATCTTTTAACAACTCAAATAATGGTGCCGGGTTCCCCCCTGTCATTGTCACAACAGGTACATTTTCTTCTGCCGCTACACGTACCATTGCCTCGTAACCTTTGCCATGATTACCAATTGCAAAGTTAACACCAAATGGTCGATCCGTTAATTCACGTACTTTATTAATTTCGGCACGCAATTCTTCAGGCGTTGCTAGACTCATTGCTGTAATTTGCCCAAGCCCCCCTGCATTACTTACGGCAGCCGCAAGCTCTGCATAGGCAAGGTACGCCAGCCCACCTTGTATAATTGGATACTGAATCCCTAATAATGTTGTAATTTTAGTTTCCCATTTCATTGTTAACCACCCCTTCTATACTGTATTATTTCGGCACGGTGTACAAAAACCCTTCTTTTTCGAGCAAAAGCAAGTTGTTCGCAACTTTGACTTAAGTTAGCTACAATAATTGAAGGGAGTGATAACGTTGAACACATGGCATAAACGCTTTGACACAGAAAAATATATATATGGTGAAACACCCAATGAATTTATCCGCACTCACGCAGGCTATTTAAACGAGCACGCGACTATTGCAGCATTTGCTGAGGGCGAGGGGCGTAATGCTGTCTTTTTAGCACAGCTTGGTCATACAGTAACAGCTTTTGATTATGCGCAGAGCGGCTTAGATAAAACTGAGCGCCTTGCTACTAAAAACCGAACAGTGGTTACGACAAAACTCACAGATTTACTAACGGATGATGTACCTGTAGCTCAATTTGATGCTGCTATTATGGTCTTTGGACATTTTTATCAAGACGACCAGTTAAACGTACTAACTAAAATTGCAAACTCCGTAAAGCCTGGCGGACGCATTATGATGGAGCTTTACTCTACTGCACAAATTACGTATGGCACAGGCGGCCCACGCGATACAGACTGGTTGTATGACGCTAAGCAATTACTAGATTGGTGCGCCCAATATAAAATACTTCACTTCTTTACAGGCGAAGTGGAACGCAGTGAAGGCGAGCTCCATACAGGGCTAGCACATACCATACAATTTATTATCCAAAAATAAAAAGGACGTGCTTAGCGCACCTCCTTTTTTATTATTGTAGTAATGTTGTGACAATACGCAACATAGCGATTTGCGCCTTAAGTGCACTAACTTCCTCAAGCTCTAATGCTAATAGTTCATTTTGAAATCCTAACAGCATCCCTTGCCACTCGCCGTCCTCTTCAACTGCAAACTCAATTTCAAATAAATCAGCACGCAGTTGCTTAATAGCTTGACGCTGCACCTCATCACTCACACGGTAAAGCCCCAACATTTGTGTATTTAATAATTGAATTGCTTGCCCTGTGTTCGTCACAGGCGCTACTTCGGTTACTATCATCGGTTGTTCCTCCTCAATCGTACCATCTACTGCTACACGCACATCAATTACAAGACGCACAACTTGCTCTAACCATGTAGCAAAGTGTTTAGCACCCTCTGTATGTTGTAAACTCGCAAAAAAATCATCTGGCATTATGTACTGTTTATTGCATTGCTCATAAAGCGCGATTACCGCATAAGTTACGCTTTCTTCTTGCTGTGTTGCTAGTTCAATTGTTACGCCTTCAAAAAGTGGCACATTTGCCATATAATGCGCAAATAATTGATTAACTTCAGCAGGAGTAATAACTTTTATCTCCGTGTAGGAAGTGCCCAGTGCCTGTAAATCTGTAGCCGCCTTTACTTGACTAGGACTCGTTTGTAATAAGTAAAATAATGTACTCGTAATGATTGTTGGGATATGTTTAGCGTATAGGCTGTCCTTGCTTAATGATTGACTCAAAGTGCTTTCCTCCTCTAGTCGTACTCGTTCTTATTATAGCCCTTATCTACTATTTTACCAAAGGATTTCTGTTGTAAAATCGTACTATTCTGTAAATAGGTCACACTATACTTATCAGCCAGTTGTGCTAAAAAGCATCGCATTTCATCTGCATCTCCTGTAAGCTGAATTAACAGCTCCTTGTAACGAGCGCTCTCACTAGCTGTTGCATACTTTTTAAAATAACCCCACATATGAGCGCAAGCATTTTGCATACTACCTTGCGTCAACCGTTGTTGCTTAGCCTCCTCTATTATAGCGTTGAGCTTTGCCTCGTTAGCTTGTGGATTTTTTAAATAAGTACGGATAGCTTGATAATGACGCTGACTATAAAATAACACGGCGTACTTTTCTTCACGCCAACGTTTTTCGAGTTGTGCTCGCATATTACATTCCTCCTGAGGTGGTTCAATTGAAAACACACACATTGCATTATTTGGTGCTCGTGATGAGCATTGTCGTACTCGCATGGTGCTGGGATGATTTTTTTAACACGCCAATCGCTCACCTATTACTAAATGTCGATTTCTTAATCGATTATACGGTACGTCAGCCAAGCTTAGCTGAAGAATTTCTTTACCATGCCATTACGACCTTTATTATTTATGGACTCTTCGTCCAGTTAGCACGCACACGTTTGTATATCCCTGCACTGCTTATTTTCACCATTTTTTCTTCAACTGTGCTGTACTTTATTTTAGGTGAACAAGCTGTCCGCCCTATTACACTAACTACTGAAGCATTTACAGGTTGGGTTGTCATTCATTTAATATTTGCTGCGTTATTATATCGTTTCACCAAAAAATAAG
>NZ_JPUW01000037.1:0-26584 GCF_000743635.1 Lysinibacillus sp. BF-4
TCGGCTCAATGAAACGAAAAACATCGCAAGGTGTTTCTGTTTTTTGAAACAGAAGCTCGCTATTTTAATAGCGAGAGGTTCACTGAATCTTAATTGGAATCAACATACTCAACCAAAGAAAGCTGGCTTTTTGTCTTCATTATTAGGTAAAACACAAAGTGGCATTGATTTAGACTTAGGCTGCTTATATGAGCTAACAGACGGGAGCGTAGGTTGCGTACAGGCGCTTGGCAATGCCTTTGGTAATTTACAACAGCCGCCATATGTAGAACTAGACGGTGATGACCGCACAGGCACAGTTAGTACGGGCGAAAACTTGCGCATTAACGGCAACCAATTGCCAGCGATTAAGCGCGTACTCGTCTATGCTTTTATTTATGAAGGTGTTACTAACTGGTCGCAAGCTGATGGCGTTGTTACCTTAACTTATAACACAGGGCCAAGCATTGAAGTAAAGCTAACCAACGCAGTTAACCATAACGCGATGTGTGCTATTGCTATGATTGAAAACGATAATAACCAAACCTTTAAAGTAGAGCGTTTGGTCGAATATTTTTCAGGTCATCGTGATATGGATAGAGCCTACTCGTTTGGTTTGCAGTGGCAAGCGGGCAGAAAATAAAAATCCGTAGTATATTATAGGAAGAAACTCAATAAAAGGATGATTAGATGGACGCTCAAATCGAACAATGGATTAAACAATTTCAACAACAAAAGGATGCCGATGCACTGCTTAGTTTAAAGGAGCACTGTGCGGTGATGATTGAACCTTTGATTGTGGAGTTTACTAATAAATACGGCGAAGATGCAGGGCAGCTACTACGTTTAAAATGGGATAAACGATTTCATTTCATTTTTACAAAATATCAATTAGGCGTTGGCTTACCGCTAGAATCCTTTGTGCAAAATACCTATCGTTTTTATTTTATGCAAGTACTGCGACGTGCAGGTTATATCCAATAATAAAAAGCGCACCCTTAGCGGATGCGCTTTTTTTTAACGGTAAATAATGTCTTCAGCAAGATTAGTAAATGCCTCGCCTACAACTGTGTCCTCATCATAAACAGAGGAACCATTATTCTCTGCTGGTTGTGCAAATGGGATGCGAGCAATAATAGCCGAACCTAATGCCCCTGCTAACTGCTCCGCTCCTCCTTGCCCAAATAAATATGTTTTCGTACCATCTGGTGCCTCGTAGTAAGCCATGTTTTCTACGACACCAATAATTTCGTGCTTAGTGTGCTGTGCCATAAGTCCAGCGCGAGATGCTACGTGAGAGGCCACATTATGTGGTGTAGTCACGATGATCTCTTGCGCTTGCGGAATCATAGCTGCTACATCAATAGCTACGTCACCTGTGCCAGGTGGTAAGTCTAAAATTAAATAATCGAGCTCGCCCCAATGTGTGTTAACAAGGAAATTACGAATCCATTTATTTAACATAGGTCCACGCCACATAACAGGTTGGTTATCCCCTGCGAAAAAGCCCATCGACATAATTTTCACGCCGTTTGCCTCAACAGGAATGGCCATCTGTTCAATCATCGTTGGTTTTTCAGTAGCGCCCATCATAGCAGGGATACTAAAACCATAAATATCCGCATCTACAATACCAACACGCTTACCCATACGAGCAAGAGCTGATGCAAGGTTAATCGTTACTGTTGATTTACCTACCCCGCCCTTACCACTAGTTACAGCGATAAATGTTACACCAGAGTCTGGCTCTAGCATTTTTGGCATACCTGAAGTTGTAACGTTTTCAGATTTAAGAGACGCCGTTAAATTACGACGCTCCTCATCTGTCATTGAGCTAAACTTAATAGCTACTTCAGTAGCACCAATTGCTTTGAGTGCTTGCTCAATATCTGCTTGGATTTTAGCTTTTAGCGGGCAACCTGGGATTGTTAAAACAACCTCAAGCGCTACCGCTGTATCTAAAATACGAATATCACGAATCATGTTAAGCTCTACTACACTTTTGTGTAGCTCTGGGTCTTCAACATGTTGCAATGCTTGTAAAATACCTGCGTTCGTTAGCAATTAAATTGCCTCCTTACTCTTTTAGCCCTTTACCTAAACCACGTAGGAAATGTATGCCGAAATTCATTGCACGGTTTACATCAGGGTCCTTCAATAATTTTGCAAGCTTCATAATAGTAACTTTTTCCTCTGCGTTTGCAGGATCATTTGCTTCATCTAAGCCACTGTTTAATGCCGCAATTAGTTTGCCTGTTGTTTCAGGATTAAGCTCCGTTAGCATTGCTGCAACACCCATCATATTATTAATGATATTTGTTACAGGCTTGCGTGTTAACTGACCTAAAGCGATTTGTGCTACATCTTCTTTTGCCTCAACCATTTTCGTTGCCGCTTCAAGTGCGCCCATATCGTTTAACTCACTAACAATCGTGAAAACTTGGTTTAACGCCTGCTCATTTTCCGCAAGTAGGTGCTTTAAGTTCTCTAATTTTTGATCTTTAATTTGCTCTTCGCTTAATTGTTCTTTAACAATTTTTGAAATCGGTGCAGCCATATTATCACTCTCCTCCGTTAGTTGTTAAGTGAACATAACCTGGGCGGTTCCATTTACGTTCTGGCTCAACACCATTTTGTGGGTGACGCTTCTTATTACGCGGGTTAGTACTTGGCAATGGTTTTTTACCTTTACGTTTTAACACTTCAACACGTACTTTAGTTTGCTTATACGCTGGTGTTGATGTATTAATATCGCCTTGTGGACCCGTTAAGAAGTTAATAGCTGTTTCTTTACTTGTTGAGTTCATTGGTAAGAATAATTCGTTGCCTTGTACACGGTCTGTTACAAGTGCATCAAGTTTAAGCGCACCATATGGTGATACTAAACGTAATACTGCACCGTCTTCAATACCGCGCTCTTTAGCAAACTCTGGTGATACCTCAACAAATGTTTGAGGCACTTTTAATTGAATACCCGCAGATTTGTTTGTCATATTACCTTCATGGAAATGCTCAAGCATACGACCATTATTAATATGGCAATCGTATTGTGCTTCGTACTCTACTGTTGGTACCCAATCATTTAGCGCAAATTGTGCTTTTTTATCTGGGAATGGGAAGCCATCCTCAAATAATAGCGGTGTATCTGCACCTGTTTCAGGGTCACCCCAACAGAAGCTGCCCCAGCCTTCTAATACATCATAGTTCGCTTGTGCGAAGAATGGTGAAAGACTTGCCATCTCAGCAAAGATTTCGCTTGGATGTGAGTAGTTCCAGTTAGCACCTAAACGATTAGCGATTAATTGTGTAATCTGCCAGTCTGGTTTTGAGTCGCCAAGTGGTGGTAATACTTCGTATAAACGTTGAACACGACGCTCTGTATTAGAGAATGTACCTTCTTTTTCAAGTGATGGTGCTGCTGGTAAAATAACGTCCGCATATTGTGCTGTACGTGAAAGGAATACATCTTGTACAACAAAGAAGTCTAGTTGTGATAATACTTCATCAACATGGTTAGCGTTACAGTCAACAAGTGCCATATCTTCACCTGTTAAATACATTGCTTTCATTTTACCTTCAGAAATAGCATCTAACATTTGCATGTTATTGCGGCCAATTTCACCTGGTAAAGATACGCCATAAGCTTCTTCAAATTTAGCACGTACTGCAGCATCCGTAACTTTTTGGTAACCTGGGAATAGGTTTGGTAATGTACCCATATCACATGCACCTTGTACGTTGTTGTGACCACGTAATGGGTAAGAACCAGCGCCAGGGCGACGGTAGTTACCTGTTGCAAGTAACATATTTGAAATAGCTGCTGAAGTATAAGAGCCACCTGTATTTTGTGTCACACCCATACCCCAAAGCACACATGTACCATCTGCATCACGAATTGTTTTAGCAATTTCGATTAATGTTTCTGGTGCAATACCTGTTTCTTGTTCAGCATATTCTAGCGTGTATTTTTCTAATACTGTTTTATATTCATTGAAGAAGTTAACATTATCTTTAATGAAGTTTTCGTCGTGCCAACCTTGATCAATCATATATTTTGTGACAGCCATTAACCAAACTTGGTCCGTACCTTGTTTAGGTCGGATAAAGATATCTGAGCGCTCTGCCATCTCGTGCTTACGTAAGTCAGAAACAATTAATTTTTGACCGTGTAATTTATGTGCACGTTTAACACGCGTCGCAAGTACTGGGTGACCCTCTGTTGGGTTAGCACCAATAATGATAACAAGCCCTGCTTTTGCGATGTCTTTAATCGTACCTGAGTCGCCACCGATACCGACTGTGCGAGCAAGACCATCCGTTGCTGGTGATTGGCAATAACGTGAACAGTTATCAACGTCATTTGTTTGGAACATTTGACGTGCTAGTTTTTGAATTAAATAGTTCTCTTCGTTGGTAATTTTTGAAGAAGAAATAAAACCGACAGAACCTGGGCCGTACTCTTTTTGGATGCCGCCTAAACGTGTAGCTACTACATCAAGCGCCTCATCCCAAGATGCTTCTACAAACTCATCACCTTTACGGATTAATGGTGTTGTAATACGCTCCTCAGAGTTGACGAAATCCCAACCAAATTTACCTTTAACACATGTTGAGATTGCATTAACCGGACCGTCTGATGGTTGTACTTTTAAAATCTTACGGCCTTTTGTCCATACTTCAAATGAACAACCTACACCACAGAATGTACAAACCGTTTTTATTTTCTTCGTACGTTTACTACGCATAGCTGCTTCAACTTCAGATACAGCAAAAATACCGCTATAACCTGGCTCAACTTCTTTAATTAAATCAATCATTGGATCTAACATATCTTGTTTTAAGCCTGTCATAAATCCAGCTTCTCCAAGCATTGATTTTTCCATTAAAGCATTACAAGGACAAACTGTTACACATTGACCACAGCTTACGCAAGATGAGTTATTAATCTCTGCACCATCATCCCAAACGACACGTGGGCGTTCTGCTTCCCAGTCGATTGATAATGTTTCGTTAACTTGTAGGTTTTGACAAACTTCTACACATTGGCCGCAGGCGATACATTGGTTAGCATCATAGCGATAAAATGGATGTGACATATCCACATTATGTGGCTTGTCCTCTTCTTTTGGCGTGTATGGATATTTTTGATGCTCAATTTCCATCATTTCAGCCGTATTATGCAGCGTACAGTTACCGTTATTATTGTCACAAACTGTGCAGTACAGTAAGTGGTTTTCAAGTAAGCGGTCCATTGCTTCTGTTTGAGCAGCTTTTGCTCCGTCCGAGTCTAATGTTACGTTCATACCGTCTACAGCTTTAGTTGAACAAGAACGCACTAGCTGTCCATCTACCTCTACGATACATGTATCACATGTTTTAATCGGATCTACCGAAGGCACATAACAAATTTGCGGATGTTCAATATTGTTTTGATTAATGGTCTCCAGAATTGTAGCTCCCTCAGCTACGTTAAAAGCTTCTCCATTAATGTTAATTTTGGTCAAGGTATTTTCCTCCTTCTACTTGCTTGCACTTCGCAGTTAGCAAAGTCTCGTAACGCAAATGACATTTGAGATGCAAATGGTTAGTTCGTTTAAAATTTGTCTTGTTATAAACGGCTGCAACCCTGTTAAACAGTCTATTTGTGTTATTTATCCGATTTTTACGGAACTAAAACGTTACGAGCACTTGCCTACTACAGGTAAAAATAAAAAAATCCACCCGAAAAAAGCACGTCCCTTTACGCGCTAATTAATCGTGTGGATAAAATTTTTAACAGAGCTTGCTAAAAATCCAATCTACTTTTACGTTTTACTCTACATTCACAGCAGAATCAACTAACCACAAAAGGTATGCAACGCGCATTGTATTCCCGTACAAAGCCGCTCCATACATAGTGAAGTCACCTAACTCCATTTGTAATAAAGTTATTATAACGCTTTATGTCACGTTGGACAAATGAATATATCTTGACAAAACAATTATAAACACTTTTCCTTTAACTTTTTTGACACTTGCTATATGATTAACAATCTGTAAGGGTGGTAAAGTAAAAATAAAGCTTATTTATGTTGGGAGCATCATAAAATGTCTAAAAAAGTACATGAGTTTAACGATATGATTCGCAAACTACGCAAAGATTTATTTGGCAAAGGCCCTGAACGTATTCATACCGTTTTTGTAGAAAATATGGCGGTCTCTACGCTGTATGGTAATATCACACCGACAGAAGCATTTATTTCTAGCACACCTGAAGGCGCACGAATGGTTCATACTGCACGCACTTCAATGATTCAAGATTTATATGCACAGTCACCACCCGATGGCATGGAAGAATTAATGGGCACAAAGCTTCTTCATTTATTTTCGGATATTAAAATCGAAGAAGATTTTGCCATTTCCGTTTTCGTGTTTGCAGATAAAATTGAAGAATAGAGGCGTATAAATGAAAAATGCAGTGACGCGCGAAGTTGTACGCGTAAAAAATAATGAAGTAAACGTGATACAGGATACGATTGTCACAGAGTATGCAATCACTGTAAAAATAAATCAAACTGAATTTGTTACGATGGTTTGTACGCCAGAGTATGTTGAGGATATGGTCATTGGCTACCTTGCCTCTGAGCGTGTCATTCGTAACTTTAATGATATTAAAGAAATCTGGTACCAAGAGGATGAAGGGTTTGTGCATATCACAACCAACCATATCAATCCAATTTACCAACAAACGCAAAATAAACGCTATATTACTTCATGTTGCGGCATGAGTAGACAGGGCTTTGTTTTTGTTAACGACGCACTCGCTGCGCGCGAAATGAAAGACATCAATGTCAAGATTACTACAACAGACTGCTTCCGCCTAATGCGCGAGATGCAAAACAGTGCCGACATGTTTAAGGAAACAGGCGGTGTTCACAACGCTGCGCTTTGTGATGCAAATGGCATCATTTTAAGTCGCATGGATATTGGACGCCACAATGCGCTTGATAAAATATATGGCTACTGCTTAAAAAATAATATTAATATGCAAGATAAAATCATCGTTTTTAGTGGACGTATTTCTTCTGAGATTTTGCTTAAGGTTTCAAAAATTGGTTGTGAGATTGTACTTTCAAAATCTGCACCAACAGAGCTAGCCTTACAACTTGCTGAACAGTTAGGCATTACAACTGTTGGCTTTATTCGCAATGACTCATTAAATATTTATACACACAAGGAACGCATCCTTTTACCTGCTACTCACTAACCGAAAGGAGTAGATATAATGACTGTACAAGACCAACTACAACGCCCCTTACGTGATTTACGTATTTCCGTTACAGACCGCTGTAACTTTCGCTGTCAATATTGTATGCCCGCAGAAATTTTCGGCCCTGACTTTGCCTTCCTACCCTCTGATAAAATTTTAAGCTTTGAGGAAATCGAACGCCTCGTAAAAATATTTGTGGGGTTAGGTGTACGCAAAATCCGAATTACGGGCGGCGAGCCATTATTACGCCGTGACTTACCTCAATTAATCGCGCGCATTAATGCAGTGGAGGGCGTGGAAGATATTGCGCTCACTACCAATGGCACGTTATTAAAAAAACATGCACAAGCCTTAGCAGATGCTGGTGTAAAACGTGTATCTATTAGTCTTGATTCACTTGATGAGGCACGCTTCTTCGAAATGAACGGTAACCGCGGCAAAGTAAAAACTGTGCTCGAAGGCATCGAGAAAGCTGCTGAAGCTGGGCTACTCGTTAAAATTAATATGGTCGTACAAAAAGGCGTAAATGACGCCGATATTGTGGAGATGGCAAAATTCTTTAAAGAAAAACAACACATCCTACGCTACATCGAATATATGGACGTTGGTAACTCTAACGGCTGGAAGCTTAATGATGTTGTGGGCAAAAAAGAAATTGTCGACATGATTAATGCTGTCGCACCACTAGAGGCGATTGCCCCTAACTATAAAGGCGAGGTTGCTACACGTTTTGGCTATAAAGATGGCAATGGCGAAATTGGTGTAATTTCTTCTGTAACAGATTCATTTTGCTCTACCTGCTCACGCGCCCGTATTTCTGCAGAGGGCAAACTGTATACTTGCCTGTTTGCTACAGAAGGTACAGATCTTCGCGAGTTACTGCGCAGTGATAAAACTGACGAAGAGATTACTACAAGCATCGCGCGTGTGTGGCAAAATCGTACGGACCGTTATTCAGACGAACGCACAGAGGAAACGGTAAATAATCGCAAGAAAGCAAAAATCGAAATGTCACATATTGGTGGCTAATAAAAAAAGCCGGCAAAGTTTGCCGGATTTTTTGTATTTATTTTCGTGTAAATGTACCGCTCTTACCGCCTGTTTTTTCGATGAGGCATGTTTCTTTAATAACCATACCTTTATCGACAGCCTTACACATATCATAAAACGTTAGCGCTGCAATCGAAACAGCCGTTAGTGCCTCCATTTCCACACCCGTTTTACCACTGCATTTTACAGTAGCTTGAATGTGAAGTTCGTAGCCTTCGTCCATCTTATGATACGCAAATGTAAAATCTGTACCTTGTAGCATAATTGGATGGCACATCGGAATAATATCAGATGTTTTTTTAGCGCCAATAATACCTGCAATTTGTGCCACTTGTGTTGGGTCACCTTTTTTAATACCGCCTTGCTCAATTGCTTGGTACACCTCATCTGATAACGTAATAATACTTTGTGCAACGGCTGTACGTTTCGAATTGTCCTTATCTGAGATATCAACCATTTTTGGACGACCATCTGTGTTCCAGTGTGTAAACTCTGACATTGTTATAACTCCTTTGGCCAGTCTTGCTGGCGATTAATATTAATAAATGTGGCATCATCTTCGGCAAAGTGCACATACTGCACGCGCACTTGTTCAAGCATAGCTTTCATACTGCGTCGATTTTGACAAAGCGCCTCATCAATCGCAGGTAATACGTTGCGATGATATAAAGCGGCAAGTGGTTGAATATAATCTGCTTGCGCTGGCACGATAGCCTCATAATCTGCTGTTTTTTGTTGCAATAATGTTTGGACAAAGTGGGCATTCATACAAGGCATATCACTCGCGATGACAAAAAACCATTCGCAGTTTGTATACGTTTGGATAATTTGCTTAAGAGCAGCAAGCGGGCCTTGATGTGCTTGTTGTTCAATCGAAAAAATACAGTCCACGGCTTCAAAATGTGGTTGTAATGCCTCATTTGTAGCAATAATAAGAGGGCTTAGCTGATTAGCACGTAGCGCCTGTAAACTATGCTCATACAATGGGCTACCTTGAAAGATTTCAAACATTTTGGGTTGCCCGTAACGGGACGACTGACCACCTGCGAGTACAACACCTGCTGTGGTCATACGCGCTTCAACTCGCCAATAAAATGTTGAACGGTTGGCAAAATCAACTTCGTCATACCGAGTTTTACAGCATTCGTCGAACCTGGTAATAAATATACAGCCGTCTGCCCTATGCTACCTGCCGTTGCTCGACTAAACATTGCACGCGGACCAATCTCGTCATAGCTTAACATACGAAATAATTCGCCGAAGCCTGTCATCTCCTTATCAAACAGAGGTGTTATTGTATCATACGTTTGGTCACGCGGTGTAAAACCCGTGCCACCTGTAATAATAATTGCTGAAATGGCTAAATCAGTATGCCACTGTTTTATGCGTTCAGCTAATAATTTAGGTTCATCCTTAATAATGTCATACGCAGCGATTGTAAAGTCTGCTTCATGTAATAAATCCTGAATGATTTTTCCACCGCGGTCATCCTCAACAGTGCGCGTATCGCTCACTGTAAGAACTGCCGCTTTTACGTCTAACTCTTGATGAGTTGGGTGCATAGTGATAGCCTCCTTTAGTTGATTGACATTTATTATAAGGCTAGCTACTACGAAAATCTAATGATAGAAAGGCAGGTCGCCTTATGCAAGACCGTTATTCAAGACAAAAATTATTTACACCGATTGGTGAGCAAGGACAACAACGCCTTGCAAATAAGCATGTGCTAATTGTAGGCGTCGGTGCTTTAGGTAGTGCTGTAGCCGAGGCTTTAGCACGCGCAGGTGTTGGCACACTTACACTTATTGATCGTGATTTTGTTGAGTGGAGTAATTTACAACGCCAGCAACTTTATACCGAACAAGACGCACAGCAAAAGTTGCCTAAAGTAATTGCGGCTAAAACTAGATTACAGGCAATTAATAGCACCATTCAAATTCACGCTCATATTGCAGATGCTTACTCTGAGCAACTTATTTCCCTGCTTGACGGAGTCGATATTATGATAGATGCAACAGATAATTTTGACATCCGCTTTATGCTAAATGATGTCGCACAAAAATATAATATCCCTTGGGTGTATGGCTCATGTGTCGGCAGTTATGGTGCTTACTACACCATTTTGCCACATAGCAATCCTTGCTTACGCTGCCTTTTAACAATAATTTCGAATACAGGCATGACGTGTGACACCGTTGGGATTATTAGTCCTGCCGTGCAATTAGTCGCTGCGTATCAAGTCGCTGAAGTACTAAAATATTTAGTTGGTGATAGTGATAAGCTACAAAAAAAATACGTCATGTTTGACGTATGGCAAAATCAACACCATGCTATTGCTGTTGATGCTATGCATAATGCAAACTGCCCTAGCTGTGGTAACGCGCCTAGTTACCCTACACTCGATTACCAAAATCAAACAAAGCTTGATGTTTTATGTGGACGTGATGCTATACAAATCCGTCCTGCCCAACCAATAACTTATGATTTAAACCAACTAGCTGAACAACTTCGCCCTCACGGTGACATACAGCAAAATGATTATTTACTATCATGCCAAGCTGAGGATTATCGCATTGTTGTTTTTAAAGATGGACGCGTTGTTATTCACGGCGTACCAACTATTACACAAGCAAAATCAATTTACTATCGTCTATTAGGATAAGGAGTGTTAATCATGTTAGAAAAAAGAAATCCCATCCCAGTCAGTGAGGCCGTTGAACGCGTCATGCAATTTGCCTACACCGAAAAAATTGAACACGTAGCTGTTGCACAAGCTTACGGGCGCTATTTAGCAACAGACGTTATCGCAGATGCAGATGTGCCGTCCTTTGACCGCTCACCTTATGATGGCTTCGCAATTCAAGCTGCCTCAAGTCAAGGCGCTTCGGCTGATAATCCTGTTACATTTACTGTAGTTGGCGAAATTGGCGCAGGCTATGTACATACAACACCTGTAGGTCCATTTGAAGCCGTACGCATTATGACAGGTGCTCCCATCCCACAAGGTTGCGATGCAGTTGTTATGCTAGAGCTAACACAATCCCACGAACCAAATACAATGACAATTAAACGTGCATTTGCATCAGGTACAAATATTTCGTACCAAGGCGAAGACGTCAAAAAAAATGCTGTGCTTGTACAAAAGGGCGAGTTTATTAACCCTGGTGTGGTAGCACTCCTTGCAACATTTGGTTATAGCGAAGTTGCTGTATATAAAAAAGCAGTTGTAGGTGTAATCGCAACAGGTAGCGAGCTACTTGAGCCTAATGAGACGTTGCAACCAGGCAAAATTCGCAATAGTAATGCCTATGCACTACTTGCACAAATCGAACGCGCGGGTGCAACGGCAAAATATATTGGTAAGTTTGAAGACGACTTAGATGTTTGTATCGACGTTGTAAAACGCACGCTCCAAGAGGTAGATATACTCATTACAACAGGTGGTGTATCCGTTGGTGATTATGACTATTTACCTGCTATTTACGAAGCGCTTGGCGCAGAAGTACTCTTTAATAAAATCGCGATGCGTCCAGGTAGCGTAACTACTGTCGCACAACTTAATGGCAAGTTATTATTTGGGCTGTCAGGTAACCCTTCAGCGTGTTATGTTGGTTTTGAATTATTAGCACGTCCTATTATCCGCGCAGCTTATGGTAGCACACGCCCACATCTTCGTAAGGAAAAAGCAAAGCTTGGCGCTGATTTTACAAAGGCCAATCCGTTTACTCGCTTTGTGCGTGCAAGCGTGCACTTTGACGGCAATCAACTGGTTACCGTACCATCAGGCTTTAATAAATCAAGCTCCATCTCATCACTCGTAGAGGCAGATGCCTTTATCGTTTTACCAGGTGGCTCGCGTGGCTATGAACAAGGCATGGCAGTTGACGTTGTATTACTTGATGATACACAGGGAAGTGAGTGGCCGTGGGACAACATCAAAAAATCCTACAAGTCGTAGGCTATCAAAACAGTGGCAAAACTACTATCACGCGCCAGTTGATTGCGGATGCTACAGCTAGCGGTTTACGTATTGGCTCTATTAAACACCATGGCCATGGCGGCAAGCCCGATGCACCGAGTAATAAAGATAGCACGCTCCACGAACAGGCGGGTGCTGTTGTTAGTGCAGTCGAAGGTGGTGGCGCACTCCGCCTTAGCATTGAAGATAATAGCTGGGAGCTTACAAAAATTTTAACGCTATATCAAAGCTTTGCGCTCGATTTTATTTTAATTGAGGGCTATAAACAAGCACCTTACCCTAAAATTGTGTTATTACGAAGTGACAAAGACGCGGCGTTACTCACGCTTAGCAATATTCACTGCATTTTATATTGGGAAGGTACAACCATTCATCAGCAACTTAATGTGCCTAGCTTTTCATTAGCTGAGCACGCACAGTACCAACCATTTTTACTTCAAGAAATGAGGAATTTACTATGACTACACCTATGTTCGAAATCGTCAATGAGCCAATTGATGTTGAGCAAATGCGTTTAAAGGTCGTTAGCCGTAACGCTGGCGCTGTAACACTTTTTGTTGGCACAGTACGTGAAATGACAAAGGGTAAAAAAACTCTACAGTTGGAATATCAAGCCTACCCTGCAATGGCAGTAAAAATGCTTGAACAAATCGCACAGGAAGTTAGTGAACGTTGGCCAGAAGCAATAATTGCTATCTCTCACCGTGTGGGGCGTTTAACTATTTCAGATATTGCTGTTGTCATTGCGGTTTCTTCGCCGCATCGTAAAATGGCATACGAAGCAAACGAATATGCCATTGAACGTATTAAACAAATTGTACCTATTTGGAAAAAAGAATTTTGGGAAGACGGCACTGCATGGATTGGCGATCAATTGGAAAATGTGCCCTATACAACAGGTGCACCAACGTTAGAGGAGGATAATAATGATTAATATTTTATTATTTGCCCATTTACAAGAAACCATTGGACAAGAAAAACTACAAGCTGATTTACCCGCAAGCACAGTACAAGAGATAAAAACGTGGCTTGAAAGTAATTACTCGGTTTCTGTACAGCAAGTTATGGCAGCTGTAAATGAAGCTTTTGCTACTGACGATCATATCGTACAGCCTGGTGATACCATCGCCTTTATCCCACCAATTAGTGGTGGCTAATACAAAAAAGCCTTAGAGCGCGGGCTCTAAGGCTTTTATTTATGCTTTCATTATGTGCACAGCAAGTAACATAACAAAGGAAATACCTATCATGCTTATCACCCATGACCAAGCGAGTGACATGTTTCCACCATCAATAGCCATATAAATTGCGAGAGGGGTTGTTTGTGTACGCCCAGGTAAATTACCCGCAAACATTAGCGTAGCACCAAACTCCCCTAGCGCACGTGTAATACTTAAAATCCCTCCAGAGATGATGGATTTTAAGGCGAGCGGCACAGAGACAAATAAAAATACTTGCCACTCCTTTGCGCCATCTACACGTGCCGCATTCTCGATATCTTCGTCTACTGACTCAAAACCTGTTTTTGCCGATTGATACATTAAGGGAAAGGCAACAACAGATGATGCTATTACAGCAGCCCACCACGTAAACATAACAGGCTTATCAAAAATAGCTACAATCAAATCACCTACCACGCTATGCTTACCAAAAATAATAATAAGCAAAAAGCCAATAACGGTTGGTGGTAAAACTAAAGGTAAAAGTAGTACTGTTTCTAAAAATAGCTTTCCTTTAAACTCGCGCTTCGCCATAAATTTGCCAAATAACGTGCCAACAATAATTACAAATACGCCAGCCACTAATGCAATTTCGAGCGATAGCTTTATCGGAGTCCAGAAATCAGTACTCATGTATTACTTAGCTCCTTTAAATCCGTATTGCTCAAACACTTTCATAGCTTCTTCGCTTTGCAAGAATTTATAAAAATCCTCTGCCTCAGCTGTATGTTTAGTGTCTTTAATTACGCCAACTGGATAAATAATTGGCGTATGTGTGTCAGCAGCTGCTGTCGCAATTGTTGCTACTTTATCCGAAATTAATGCATCTGTATTATAGACAAGACCTGCATCAACATTTTCTGTTTCTGTATAAGTTAGCACTTGGCGAACATCTTTTGCATAAACGACCTTAGGCTCTACTTCTGTCCAAAGGTTCATATTTTCTAATGTTTCAACACCATATTTACCTGCGGGAACAGACTCTGGTGTACCTAACGCAATTTTATCTGCTTTTGTTAAGTCTTCAAATGACTTAATATCTTTTTCATTATTTTTTGGTACGACTACAACTAGTTCATTAGCTAATAAATCCATACCTTGTGCTTCGTCAATTGAACCAGCATCTACTAGCTCATCAAATTTATCTTCTGCCGCTGAGAAGAAAATATCAACAGGCGCACCTTGCTCAATTTGTTGTTTTAACGCACCTGAGCCACCAAAGTTATAAACGATTTTTATGTTTTCATTGTCAGCTTCATATGTTTTTTGTAAGTCTTCTAAAGCATTTTGTAAGCTAGCAGCTGCTGATACTGTTAATTCTACAGCTTCAACTTTTTCTGCTGGCGTTGTTTTTTCTACTTCTTTCGGTGCTTCTGTTTCTTTTTTAGCTGTATCTTCTCCGTTACCGCAGCCAGCTAACACACCTGTAAGTAAGGCTAGTGAGGCAATTGTTGTTGTGATTTTTTTCATTTTTAATATGCTCCCTTTCTAACCAGTTATAACAAGACATAACTAATTATAATTAGTTATAACGAAAAAGCCAATAGTTTGATTTTATTTTGTGAAATCATTTACTTGCGGTAGTATAAGAGTTGGAGGTTTTATAATGTCACAATCCTATACAGTAGAAGAAGTTGCGCAATTACTTAGAGTATCAAAATTAACGATTTATGATTTAATAAAAAAAGAAGAACTCCCGATTTTTCGCGTTGGGCGACAAATGCGTATTGATAAAAATGATTTACAATCCTATATTCACCAACATAAAACAGGCGCTGCTGCACCTACGCTTGCCGCAGATAAAATTGTCATTTGTGGGCAGGATATCGTATTAGATATGCTTGGTAAATATTTAGAGCGTGCGCTAGGGCGTAAAGTTTTACGTTCGCACGAAGGTAGTTTTAATGGGGTGATGTCACTTTATAATGGCGAGTGTGATATCGCGAGTTTGCATATGTATGATGGCGACACAAACGAATACAACACACCCTACTTAAAAAAGATTTTAGTAAGCCATGCCTATGTACTACTTAACCTCGTACAGCGACAGGCAGGCTTTTATGTACAGAAGGGCAACCCTCTCGCAATTCACAGCGTAGCTGATATTAGCACAAAAAATGCTACCATCATTAACCGAGAAAAAGGCTCAGGTGCTCGCGCGCTACTGGATGAGCAGTTACGCACCCACCATATCGCGCCAACTCATGTGCTTGGCTACACTAACGAAGAAGCAAGTCATATTGATGTAGCCGCGGCTGTTGCTAATAAGCAAGCTGATGTTGGTATTGGCATCGAAAAAACCGCTAAGCTTGTAAATGTTGATTTTGTTCCACTTATTACAGAGCGCTATGATATTGTATTGCTAAAAACTGCTGACAATGCTGCGCTTATTGAGGCTGTACAAGCCATTTTACAGTCAGATGCTTTTAAAGCAGAGGTTGCTGCACTCGGCGATTATGACACAGCCAAAACAGGGCAAATTATGTACGAAACGTTATAAAAAAGCAATGGGCGCACACACTGCACCCATTGCTTTTTATAATGCTTTACCTGTCTTTCCATCAAAAAACACATACTGTTGTAACGCAATCGTTAGTTGCTCACCTACTACCACACTTTGTTGCCCAGGCCATTTAATTGTCCATAACGCCTCACCAAGTTGCACACTGCTGTGCGTTTCGTGACCAAGATGCTCTACATTTACGACCTTCGTAGTAATAGCTTCTCCACGCACAATATTTTCTGGGCGCACGCCCATTTTTATAGGCTCACCTTGTGGTAAACGCGCAGCTAGCTCTGTTGGTAAAGTAAGCACACTGCCCTCTGCTAGTGTAAGCGTTACGCCTGTTAATGTAGCTTTTATAAAATTCATTTTAGGCGCACCAATAAAGCCCGCTACAAATTGATTAGCAGGCGCATTATATAATGTTAAGGGTGAACCTACTTGTTGGATTTCGCCATCATTAATTACCATAATACGGTCACCCATCGTCATAGCTTCCGTTTGATCATGCGTCACATAAATTGTAGTCAGCCCTAGCTTTTTTTGGAGTGCTCTAATTTCAGTACGCATCTGCGTGCGCAACTGAGCATCTAGATTAGATAGTGGCTCATCCATTAAGCAGAGTGGCGCATGGCTCACAATAGCACGTGCTAGTGCGACACGTTGACGTTGACCACCTGACAGCTCTTTTGGCTTACGCTTTACATACGCTGTTAAGCCAAGTAATGCTATGCTTTCTTGTAAACGCTTTTGCCGTTCATCCTTTGGTATACCTTTGCGCTTTAAACCAAACAAAATATTATCTGCTACCGTTAAATGAGGATACAACGCATAATTTTGAAAAACCATCGACAATTCACGTTCACGCGGTGAAAAATTTGTTACGTCCTTGCCATTTATATAAATATTGCCATCCGTTGTATCATCGAGCCCAGCAATTAAACGTAATAACGTACTTTTTCCTGAACCTGAAGGGCCAACTAACACAAAAAACTCGCCTTGTTCAATCACTACTGTAATATCCTTCAGCACCATTTGCTCATTGCTATATTGCTTGTGTACATGTTGTAATTCAATAAAACTCATAAAGCCGCTTCGCCTCCCGTTAAATTAGTTGTATTGTAGCACAAAAAAAGTGAACAGCCTTAATGGCTATCCACTCTTACTACCTCACCGTATAACGCTGGGCGACGGTCATTATAAACTGGAATACGTGTGCGTACCTCAGCTACTGCCGAAAAATCAACATCCACAATAGCGAGTTCTTCTTCATCGCCACCTGTCCATAAAACTTCGCCCCATGGGCCAATAATCATCGAGTGCCCATTAAAATTTTCTTTTTTATGTGACAAGCGATTAACCGCAATCACAAAGCATTGATTTTCGATAGCACGCGCTTGCAGTAGTATTTGCCAATGGTCTACACGTGCGGTTGGCCACTGTGCAGGGATAAATAATACATCTGCACCTTGTAGTGCATGTGTACGAAGCCACTCAGGGAAGCGCGTATCATAACAAATCACGCCACCCGCTTCTACCTCACCAAGTGTAAATCGATTAACGCGGTCACCTGCAGTTAAATATAAATGCTCATCCATTAATCTAAACAAGTGTACCTTGTCATAATCCCCTACTAGCTCACCATCTTTATTAACGGTATACATCGTGTTATAAAAATGTTCACCTTTTTTTGTAGCAACAGAGCCACCAACAATATGCACAGCCAACTCCTTCGCAAGTTTACATAAAAATGCTTTCGTACGCGTGCCCTCTACATCTGCGAGCGTTGCTATTTCTTTTAGGGCAAAGCTTGTGTTCCAAAGTTCAGGCAACACAATAATTTGCGCACCTTTCACTGCCGCTTCTCGAATTAAACGCTCAGCTGTAGCAAAGTTGCGCTCTACATCGCTATACGCCACATACATTTGAATACATCCTACTTTCATTTGTCCCATCCTCCTAAAAAAACGACTACCTTGCGAAAGACAAAGTGGTCGTTTATTGTGTAATGGCTTCAAACTTAGCATGTGTAACTCGTGCTAAATCCTCCACACTAATATGAAGCTGTAATCCGACCTTACCTGCACTTACAATAATACGGTCATGTGCCTTAGCACTGCTATCAATAATCGTAGGATACATCTTCTTCATACCTACTGGTGAGCACCCACCTCGAACATAGCCCGTAGTCGTTAACAGTTTATCGAGTGGTAACATCTCAACCTTTTTAGCTCCTACTGCCTTCGCAGCTGTTTTTAATTCTATCGTTTGTGCCACCGGAATAACAAAAATAAATACATCTTCTCCAGCATGTGTCACTAACGTTTTATAAACTAGCGCCTCAGGCTGATTAATCTTGCTCGCTACTGATACACCATCAAGCTGTCCATCATTTACGCTATACTCTAACACATCAAAATCAATTGTTCGTTGTTCTAATAAACGAATTGCATTTGTTTTCAAACGTTTTTTAGCCATCGCATTAAACCCCTATCTCTCATTTATGCTGTTTGCGAAAATGCAGGCTCTCTAAATGCGCGGTACCCGTTTGCTACCATCGCTTTTGTACTATCATAAGTTTGGGTCGCCTTCGCAAACAAACGATCCTTCATTAATTGCTCTAAGTTACGCCCAAAAATTGTTTCTTTCGAAGCATCACGCGTAACATCCTTTACAAAACGCTCTGGTACTTCTAATGCTGTATCTTGTAAAAAAGCTGGCTCTTGCAATTGTGCTTTTGCCTGTTCAATTTGTGATACGGCACTTGCTGCTACTTTTAAATCCTGTGCTGATGGGTTAGCTGGTGCTAATGCTGCTTGACGCACACGTTCTAAAATAGCAATTGTTTCTTCTGCATCATTACTTGCAGGTGTTTGAATAGCTACTTCCCCAGACGTTGCATAGTGTGTGCCATCTGGTCCTTGTGTAAAGCCATACGTAACAGCACCTGTGATATCACCACCAACAGCCTTATGCGCCTGCTCATGTGCGCGTACTTCTCGATCAGCCTGTTGTAAATCTGTTAATTGCTTTTGCTCTTGTTGTGAATAATCTTCTTTAACTAACTTCTGACTCTTCCCTGATAAAAGCTGCTCTAGCTCGGCTAACGCTGAGTTTTTAGCAGGCTGAAAATAATCAGCATTTTTCTTGTAAGCATCGCCTGCTTCCTTGCGCAACTGCTGACGTTTGCGTTCATCTTGCTGATACAAACGTTCTGGTTGTACGACACTTGCTGCTATCCTCATAGTAATCCCCCCTACTTCGTTATTCGTAATGTGCATCCATTATACACGACATTGACAGTTAATTGTAGCTAGCCATAAGAGTTGATTGTTTATTACAAAAAAATGTTCATTTGGTAGTTGCACCAAATGAACATTTTATTTATTAGCTACATGCGCTTGCTGGTGCAGCTGTAAATTCAATTTCAAAACCAAGATCTTGTAGCATTAAGTAGTCGCTATTCTTTTCTTGTCCTTCAGTTGTTAGGTAGTCACCAACAAAAATACTATTAGCGACATACATACCAAGTGGCTGTAGTGAGCCAAGATTAACTTCACGTCCGCCCGAGATACGGATTTCTTTCGTTGGGTTAATATAACGGAATAAAGCTAATACTTTTAAGCAGTAACGTGGGTCTAAATCATTTGTGCCTTCTAATTTTGTACCGTCAATTGCGTGTAAAAAGTTTACTGGAATTGAGTCAGCATCTAATTGATGAAGTGCGCGCGCGATATTAACAACGTCTTCTTTTGTTTCACGCATACCAATAATCGCACCTGAACATGGTGAAATACCGTGTTTCTTCGCAATTTCCACCGTATTTACACGGTCTTGGTACGTATGCGATGTTGTAATGTAATCATGGTGGCGCTCAGATGTGTTTAAGTTGTGGTTGTAACGGTCAACGCCCGCTTCTTTTAACTGCTCTGCTTGTTCTTCCTTTAGTAAACCTAAGCAAGCACAAACTTTTAAGCCATATTTCTCTTTAATTTCTTCAACCGCTTCACTTACCACATTAACGTCCTTACGTGTTGGGCCACGGCCACTTGCTACGATACAGTATGTACCAATTTTATTTTCATAGGCACGTTTTGCACCTTCTAAAATTTCTTCTTTCGAAATAAATGGGTATTTGTCGATTGGTGCTGTTGATTTTGATGATTGAGAACAGTAGCCACAATCCTCTGGGCAGTAGCCGCTTTTAGCGTTCATAATCATATTTAATTTTACTTTTTTACCGTAATAATGTTTACGAATCGCAAATGCACCATCTAATAATTTTAATAAGTCATCATCATCACTTGTTAAAATTGCCATAGCCTCGTCATTTGTAATTTTTTTACCCTCAATTACTTCCTCTGCTAGCTGTAACCAGTTCATGTCAATCTCTCCCTTTTCCTTGTTAACGTAAAATGGATAACCCCTCATATTGTTAACTCATTTATAAATAAAGTTAACACACTATGTTTACTAATGTAAATAGTCGATTGTCAATATTATCTGAAAAAAACAAAAAAGGAGGAGATGTTACACCCCTCCCCCTCACTTTATGCCAAATGCTTATCTGCCATAGTTGACAAAACGCCAGCGGCCTTAAAGGTTTGATGCAAACGCATAGCAAATAGCCCTGTAATTATAGCCAGCCCTACGTCTATTAGTGCGCCACCACTAAAGCCAATAGCCAAAATACCAATCCAACTCGTATCCATACCTAACCAAAAATTAAGTGCATAATATAAATAAGGCAAAGCCACACCATAAATACATACAAGACCTACTAAATTAGCTGTAATAAAATCTTTACGCGTTGGTGAAGCTTTGCGCTCAAGAAATGCACCCATCACATAAGCAGCTAATGCAAAACCAATTAAGTAACCAAAGCTAGGCTTAAAAATATAAGCTAGCCCACCACCTTCATTAAAAACAGGGACTCCTGCTAAACCAACCGCAATATATACAAGTTGGCTATATAATGCGCGTTTACTACCTAGTAACGTCGCAGCTAAAAATACTACTACAATTTGTAGCGTAAATGGCACTACAGGGATTGGTACTTTAATAAAAGCACCAATAGCTGTTAATGCCGCAAACATCGCAAACAATACTAAGGATTTAGCCTTCATACGTAGCCCCTCGCTCCGCAAAAAATTGCTCTACTGTTTCCTTAGTTGTAGCAATCATAAAGTCCATTTCTTCCTCGGTGATGCTATAAGGTGGCATAAAGTAAATGATATTACCTAACGGACGAATTAATAGCCCTTTGTCTAACGCACGCTTATAAATTTGATAACCAATACGCTCCTCACTCGGAAGGTCTTCCTTAGTCACCTTATTAGCCACCATCTCAATAGCACCTACCATACCTGTTTGGCGATACTCACCGACATAAGGTAAATGCTCAAAAGCAGCACGCGCTTTTTGATTTAATAATGCCGCTTTTTCTTTTACGACTTCCATATAGTTTTCTTCTTCAAAAATAGTTAACACTTCCTGTGCAATACGGCAAGCTAACGTATTACCTGTATAACTATGAGAATGTAGAAAAGCCTTCATAGTACCATAATCGTCATAAAATGCATCGTACACTTCATTGGTTGTCATTACTACAGATAGTGGGAGGTAACCTGCTGTTATTCCTTTTGACAAACACATAAAATCCGGTGTAACGCCTGCTTGTTCACATGCAAATAATGTACCTGTACGCCCAAAACCAACTGCAACTTCATCCGCAATAAAATGCACGTCGTATTTTTCGCATAATGCTTTGAGCTTTGTTAAATATAGTGCTGGGTACATCTTCATACCTGCGGCTGCTTGGATTAAAGGCTCAATAATAATAGCCGTAAGCTCCTCATGATGCTCAGCTAAATCTTGTTCCACATATTGAATGCACTGAGCCGAACAGCTTTCAGGCTTATCATTAAATGGACAGCGATAGCAATCAGGTCCCTGACTACGCACCGTATCCAGCAGTAACGGTGTATATACCTCGTTATATAAATCCACACCGCCCACTGATAATGCACCAATTGTTTCGCCGTGGTAAGCATTTGTTAAGGCTAAAAAGCGCTTTTTATGTTTTTTATTTGTTTGTGCATGGTATTGAAAGCTCATTTTTAAGGCTGCTTCAATTGCAGCTGAGCCATTGTCCGCAAAAAATACTTTTTCCAACCCTGGTGGGGTTAAGCGTACTAAACGCTCTGCTACTTCAATAGCTGGTTTATGGGTAAAGTTAGCAAAAATCGTATGCTCTAATGTCGTTGCCTGCTCTGCTAATACTTTACTAATACGTGGATTAGCATGGCCAAATAAATTGACCCACCACGACGATACCGCATCTAAATAACGCTTGCCATCCTCATCATATAGCCAAACACCTTCACCTTTAGTAATTACTTTAGGCGGAAATTTTTCGTAGTCTTTCATTTGTGCACATGGATGCCATACATGCGCTAAGTCACGCTTTTGTAAATCCGTCATTTGTTCATTTGCTAGTAATTGAGTTGTACAGTTCATTGCTTTAGCGCCTCCAATAATGTCGTTTGTTCAAAGTTTAGGTTCTCCAGATCCTGCTCTTGTTGCACTTTTGGTAAAATCGCATACGGTAATTTAGTGTGCGCTACCATTGTTTCGATATTATTTTGCTCCATGGCACTATTTGTATTGCCGTTATACACAATGCCCTTAATTTCGATACCACGGCGTTGTAATGCCTCTACTGACAACAAAGTACGATTAATTGTGCCAAGTCCCGTCTTTGTTACAAGTACAACAGGTAGCTTAGTTTGCTCAATTAAATCAATTAAACTATACGTACTTGTTGTTTTAAGTGGCACTAATAACCCACCAGCTCCCTCACAAATCACAACATCATACGTCTGTTGTAGGTCCTTCAATTGCGTTAAAATTACTTGTTCATCAATTTCCTTACCTTCAAGCTGTGCTGCATAATGCGGTGAGGCAGGCACTTTATACGAAAAACCATTCATTTTTTGTACATCTAATGGCTGACGACTATATTTTTGATACATTGTCGTATCATAATACGTCGCTTTGCCATCAATCTCTACTTCCCCTGTTTGTACAGGCTTATATGGCATTGTGTTGTACCCTAACGCCTGTAATTGACGTAACATAGTAGCAGTAACGAAAGTTTTGCCTACATCTGTATCTGTCCCTACTATCCAAAAGTGTTTCATTGGTTAACTCCCCCTCATTTGTGTTAACTAATTATATTATAAAGTTTACACAAACTAGCTTTAGTTGTAAATATATTTTGACAATTCATTTTACAAATACTTAACTTGTTGCCTTCCCTAAAGCTCTGTACGATTAGAAGAAGGGGTGAAGGAATGAAAATATATTTCGAGATTTTTTTCGTAGCACTACGCTTAGGTATCACCTCATTTGGTGGGCCTACTGCACATTTGGGGTATTTTCAGAAGGAGTATGTACAAAAACGAAAATGGCTTACTAGTGCGCAATATGCCGACTTAGTAGCCTTATCACAATTTTTGCCTGGTCCTGCATCTAGTCAAGTAGGTATGGGGATTGGTTTAATACGTGGCGGACTTGCAGGGAGCTTACTGGCGTTTATTGGCTTTACCCTACCATCCGTGTTGATTTTAATGAGCTTTGCTTTGTTTTTAACAGGCACTACTGTAGATACCAGTTGGGTACAGGGGCTAAAACTTGTGGCTGTAGCTATTGTGGCGCAGGCTTTAGTGGATATGAGTCGAAAATTATTACCAACTGCCAAACATGTGCTGCTAGCTCTACTTGCTTTTGCGATATTACTTACATTACAAGTCGCATGGCTACAAATCGCGATTATTTTAGTCGCCGCAGTTATTGGTCAGGTAGTGTTTACAAATGAGCAACCTGCACAATCAACCTTTACCTTCTCTAAACGTCTAGGTGTGCTATGCTTAATGCTTTTCGTTGTTTTACTCATCGCTTTACCATTAATTGCTCAGTTTACTGCCAATACTTGGCTTAGCTTAATCGAAAAATTTTATACAGCAGGTGCATTTGTTTTTGGTGGTGGACATGTCGTGCTTCCTCTACTCGAAACACAATTTGTAGCAACGGGTATCGTGTCAACAGCTGACTTTTTAGCAGGCTATGGTGTAACCCAAGCTGTACCAGGTCCTCTCTTTACCTTTGCTGCCTATTTAGGCACACTGACACATGGTGCTACTGGAGGTATTGTGGCTACGCTGGCAATATTTTTACCAGCTTTTTTATTAATTGTTGGTGCGCTTCCCTTTTGGCAACTATTGAGTGCTAACCCACAACTACGCGGTGCAGTCATTGGTATGAATGCTGCCGTTGTTGGTATTTTAGCTGCAACCTTTGTTTCACCTATTATTACGCAAAGCATTGGAAGCATAAAAGATCTAGGCTTTGCGCTGCTATTACTTGTTGTGGTATTTTTCGCTAAACAGCCACCTTGGGTAACAGTATTACTTGGTCTACTCATGGGCATCATCTTTTACTGAATCAAAAAAGGGTTGCGCCTCGGCGCAACCCTTTTTGATGTTTAGTTAAGTTGTAATGATTTTTTAGAACCCATTAAAGCATCTACCACATAGTCTGCTGATACTACTTGTGCTACTTCTAGTAAATTTTCTTCTTTTACTCCATTATGAATCATGCAAGCTGAACAAACTTTTAATGTACCGCCAGCTGCGATAAATTTCTCTAGTAACTCCTGTACTGGTAGGAATGGCTCACCAATATTAATTGATGCTGCAAAACCCTTTGATGCTAAGTGCACAGCATCTGATAGTAATAGGATCTCAGCCTTATGCCCTTTTTCAGCGGCCTTCCAGCCCATTGTAAATGCAATTGTTACGTTGTTTGGATTATTATCATGATGCGCTAATGTAATTAATAAATCTGCGTATTCCATAATTATTTCCTCCTCTTTTATATACCCTCACCCGTATAATACCGTGTATTATGAATTTCGCCTACTAATATGCTCAAACTTACGCTATTATATAAGCATACACTTATATGAAAAGAGGTAATTTATAATGATTCAACAATTAAAGGCGTTAGCAGATGACAACCGCCTACTCATTATTTCTTGTTTAAAAAAGGGGGAGTGCTGTGTTTGTGACCTTGTAACAGTGCTTACTATTTCACAACCTGCTGTAAGCCAGCATTTAAAAAAACTCAAAGAGGCGCAAATTATTGAGGAGCGTACAGAAGGTAAGTGGAAGTATTATAAATTAGCTACACCTATGACGCCTATTGTGGCAAGTGTGGTGACCCAATTAACCGTGCCTTGCTTTACTAAAGGAGCGTGTAGTAATTGATAGCAGCTATTTTATTTTTAATCACGCTGCTTTTTGTCATCTGGCAACCTAAAAATTTGTCCATCGGCTGGTCGGCAATGATTGGAGCAATGCTTGCTTTAGTATTTGGTGTTGTTAGTTTTACAGATGTAATAGATGTTACTCAAATTATTTGGAACGCGACACTCGCCTTTATTGGTATTATTATTATTTCATTAATTTTAGATGAAATTGGCTTTTTTGAATGGGCGGCGCTGCATATGGCACGCCTTGCTAAAGGAAATGGTATTTTATTATTTATTTACTTGATTGTATTAGGTGCAATTGTGTCTGCACTATTTGCTAATGACGGTGCAGCACTTATTTTAACCCCAATTGTACTCGCTATGATTCGTAGCCTAAATTTTGATGACCGTATGATTTTTCCTTATATTATTGCTAGTGGCTTTATTGCGGATACAGCATCACTCCCACTTGTAGTTAGTAACTTAGTAAATATTGTGTCAGCAGATTTTTTTGGTATTCACTTTATGGCTTATGCACAGCAAATGTTTGTACCCTTTATTTTTTCCGTACTAGCTAGTATTGGCGTATTGCTTTTATTCTTCCGTAAGCAAATCCCTAAAAATTATGATTGCACGATTTTACCAGCACCTGTTAGTGCCGTAAAAGACCAAGCACTATTTAAATTGTCCTTTGTATTACTAACGTTGCTATTGCTTGGCTATTTTTTAAGTAGCTTTGTGGCGATTCCCGTATCTTTCATTACAAGTGGCATTGCGCTTATTTTTTTAGCGCTCGCACAAAAAAGTAAAGCAGTAGCTACGCAACGTGTCCTACGCGGGGCACCTTGGGCAATTGTATTCTTTTCACTTGGTATGTATGTTGTTGTCTATGGGCTACGCAACGCAGGGCTTACACAAATGTTAACAGCTGTCATTGAGCAGGCAACAACACAAGGCTTATTTGTCGCTACTATTAGTATGGGCTTTATTGCTGCACTCATTTCTTCTGTCATGAATAATATGCCTACTGTAATGATTGACGCATTAGCAATTGCTGACACTAGCGCAACAGGCACCATGAAAGATGCCTTAATTTATGCTAATGTTATCGGCTCTGACCTCGGCCCTAAATTTACACCTATTGGTTCACTTGCTACATTGCTTTGGCTTCATGTCTTAAAACAAAAAGGCATTACCATCTCATGGGGCTATTATATGAAAGTTGGTATTTTATTAACTGTGCCTGTACTATTTATTACATTAGTTGGGCTATACCTAACATTATAAAAAG